>JBFKKL010000121.1:0-2517 GCA_041631255.1 Candidatus Woesearchaeota archaeon
CCAACTCCCGAGATTGTATCATTATCAATTAACGAAGGATTTGTAAAACCAGTCCCAGTTCCATTTCTAACACTAACCCACAAACTAACTTGAGTCACATTAATAGTAACATTAGTCGGATTTCGAAGTTGAGAATAAATTTCCCAAGTAGCATTATCACCCGAAAGAGTTTGATTTTTTTGTTTCTCAAATTCCAATTCTGCATCAATTATCGCATCAATTAAAGAAACCTGAATTCTTGAAAAAGAAGCGTTAAGATTATATGTCAAAACTGAACTAATTATTTCATAATCTTGTTGACTATTAATTTGATCTGGAGTCAATACGTCATAAGAAATATCTGTTATATTATTTGATGAAAAACAACTTCCGCCATATACACTCCAAGTTAAAGTCCTATTTCCTGAAGTAATTGATGCATTCCCCGAATCAGAACCAGTTATTGATTGATTAATAAAAGTCACATTGTAAACTTGCCCTGCTAACTGAGTAAGACCCAAAGAACTTTGAACCATATTAATATTATATATACAATTATTAGAATATAACCCACTATTCAATTCATTGGAGACTTTATCAGTAATTGTTAAAGTGGAACCTGCCAAAACCTTAGAAGCACTATAAGAAGAAGTGATATTTAATGGAGGTGCAATTTGAGAAGAATTAACTTCATACTTTAAAACTGAACTTGAACCTGCAGGCAAATCAGGGACATAAATAATCATATAATTGCTTCCCAAATTAAATTCAGAAATATATGAATTATACCCTGTATGACTTGAAACATTATAAATTGTTGAAATCCCAGTAATATTAATATATATGTCGTGCACTGCAACAGTTGGATGGTTATTTGTGATAGTTATTGTTCCATTCAAAGTATAAGAAGATTGGTTTTCATTACTATCAAAATACTGTCCACCTCCAGTTTGTAGAGGATTATAAGTAGTATGTTCATAACTATACTCATTAATCTCTATATCCAACACATTTGCAGTTGCAAAGATAGATGGAGCCATAAAGACAATAAATAGAAACACTCTCAAGTTTTTCAAAGATTTATTAGCTTCCGCACTCATTATGTGTGTTTCATCATAAAAAGAATTTAAAAAAAAGTGTTATAACTGCAGAGTTAATTTGAATTGAACTTCCTCATTAACTCCCGAACAATAATACACATTAAATATAAAATTAAGAAATAAAAATTTAAATAAATGTCTGATAAAGCTCTTTCAATGTCGATTGAAGAAATCGTACAAACTATTTTCGCAGTACTAACTTTCATAACTATCATTTCAGCAATAGTAATTCTTGAAGATAATAATCTTTTAGAAGCCAACCTCTTAGCCATAGAAATACAAAAATCAGCTGAATATATGGCCCAAGATTCAACTATTACAATAGAATTAAATGAAGATACGACTATCAATTACAACAACAATGAACTCAACATACAAATTGGAAAATCTAATGTCAAAAAACCTCTTCAGACCAGAATACCAATTACCATAACTCAAGCCGGACAAACCCTAACTTTAAAATCTTAAAATGGATTCAGACAAATATTTAAACTTTTTTTTCAAGTCAATAAAGGAAAAAAGATTAGAACCAAGAAAGATCCTAGTAAATTATAATCAAAATAAAAGGATTGAAAAAAAGGACATAATTAAAAAAGAAGTTGAATGTACTCTTGCCCTTGTTGAAGTTAAAATTGAATCAGGAGAGATCCTAATTTTTGAAGATATCCCTCTCCACTTCATCCTATCCCAAACAATACTAATTGGAAAATATTCTAAACTAAAACAGTTCAAAAAAGAAACAGATATCAAAGATTACATAGCGCCAGAACATCTAATTGAATTTATTCCTGATATTGACAAAACTTCAATCAAAACAACAAATGTAGAAAGATTTAAACAAAAAAAATTTTCATTCAAATTCAAACAACCAGAACTAATTCAAAATTTAAAAGAATACACATTAAAAAAGAAAAATATAGATTTAAATAAAATACACATAATTGAAGGGAATGAAGTTACAAACTTTATTCCTCAAATGAGTCACAAGCATTTAGCCTATGCAATCGATTTAAATTTACTCCCAATTTCAATAATCAAAGATAATTTCGTAAAAGAAACTATAATTAACTGCTTTGATGAAGAAAAACATTTATCAATAATAGAACCAGCGACAACAAGAAAAGAAAAACTCCTATGGGATTTTGATAAAAACTCAAACGAGAAAACTATTAGAGACATAGGAGAAGAAGTCTATTATGATTTTGATATGGACAAAATTTTACAAGACTTACAACTTTTAAAAAATTCTAACGAACCCCTTTCAGATATATATAGGCAAATTAGTGAAATTGATAAAATAAAATTACATTCTTCAAAAGGAGATATCCCTCTTCCACTTTGGAGAGCAAGAGATAAAGACCCATATCTTTTAATTAAAGATTCAAAAGATTTTAAAGAATTATTCGGAAGAGAATTTAAAGGAGATAAAAATTACTTA
>JBFKKL010000122.1:0-2494 GCA_041631255.1 Candidatus Woesearchaeota archaeon
ACTCTTTTTAGAAAGAACAAATGAAAATTCAATTTATGTCAGATATTCATCAAGAATTTGAATTAAACGAAAAGTACATGAATATAAATCTTCCCAAACCAGTCGCACCAATTATGATTCTCGCTGGTGATATTACTTATTTGGGTAAAAGATTTTATAGAAACAAATTATTTGATCATTTCAATGAAAATTGGGAAAAAACACTGATAGTACCCGGAAATCACGAATATTATAATTCCGTAGACATGACCAAGACAAAAGTAGCGTTTGGTGGTGAAATACAAATTCGTGATAGAGTTTTTATTGTGAATAAACACCATGAAAAAATAGAAGATGTACATTTTATATTGACGACTTTATGGTCGGATATAAGACCCATCAATACAATTTCTGTTTCTAGTCACATGAATGATTTTTATACAATAAAAACCCACGGAGAGAGGTTTACAGTTCCCACATACAATCTTTTACACAGAACCGAAAAAAAGTGGTTGATGGAAAAGGTCAATGAATTAAAAGGAAGAAAAATTGTGGTAGTTACTCACCATTTACCAACACGAATGTTGATAGAAGAAAAATATAAAGGGAAACCGACTAATGATGGTTTTGCTACCGAATTGGGAGATTTTATTGTTGATAGTAAAATTTCCACTTGGATATTTGGACACTCTCATGGTAATATGGAAGTTGAAATAGGGACTACCAAAATAATTTCAAATCAATTGGGATATGTTAAAAAAATTGGAGGTGTACTTATTCCAGAAAATGAAAAGTTTAATCCAAACAAATACATAGAAATATAGGAGGAAGGAATGACCGAAATTAAAATACTAAAAATATCAGAAAATGCTACTTTTGAAAAAAAACAAGAAGACATAGGATATGATTTGACCTGTACGGGAGTTAGTTCCGGAAATGGAGTTGGTTCTTTTCATCTGATGTTAGGTATTGCATCGGAAATTCCGAGAAGTCATTATTTTATGTTAGTTCCAAGGTCTTCTTTCACGAAATTACCATTTGTTCAGAATAATTCTCCGGGGATAATTGATCCAGATTATCGGGGAGAGTGGCAAATGAGAGTTTGGTACATTTTTAGTGAGTATCAACCTCTATCAATGCAATCTGTTCAAAATTATTTTTTGAACAAAAAAATATGTCAGGCAGTTTTGTGTAAGAGACAGGAGGCCTCTCTTGTTGTTGCCGATATGTTGGGGAACACCAATCGTGGGGAGGGTGGATTTGGTAGTACGGGAGTATAAATAGTTCTTGGAGGTTAAATTATGAATAATACTACAGGAATGATAAATTTTACCAGTGTTCTACCAAAAGACAGTGAAGGAAATAATATGACTTTTAGTCGTTTTCTTCAATCAAAAACCAGTGAAAAACTAATTAAAAAACAAATAGAAGGTACGGATAAATGTGGACTATTCAGAAGAAATGAGACTGGTGAATTGGTATTAGTAAAATACTGTGATTAATCATTTTTTCAAATAGATTTGTCCTGCCTTTAGGGGAGGATAATATGAAAAAATTTGTCTTATTTTTAATAATCCCATTTCTAATGGGAGTGACCACAAAACCAAATTTTACAGAACCGATTCTAACTGTAAATCTCAAAATAAACCACATCAAACACGAATTCAAGTCCGAAAATCCTTTACAAAAAGATAAATTTGTAATCATGGTAGAAAAACAAGACCACATCGACATTCATTATCGTTGTGTTCCTATGGTCGATATAAATGAAGACATTGCGACAATAATTCAAGTATATGACAATGAAATCCAAAGGGGCAAACCAGAATGGAAAAGTGAATATAAGGGGAAAATTGTTGATTTTATAAGACGTTTTCACATCAAGGGAAAACCACTCAATTTGCTAGATTATTCCATTCGTTGTGGAGTATACTTCAAAGAAAGAATACTATTGACAGAAAAACTAATTCGTATTATTGTAGTACCTAATAAGAATTTAATTTAAGGAGAATTAATGACTCAAGTTTATACAAACATCGTTGAGACAAAAAAGGGAGATATTTTTCATCGTTACGTTAAAGATGGAAAAAGGTACACCGAAACAATACCATTTTCACCAATGTTAGGAGTAAAAACTAATAATAAAACAAAATGGAAAGGAGTGAACGGGGAGTACATTGAAGTCCATAAGTTCAAGAACAGATGGTCTATGTACAAAGAAATTAAAAAAATAAAAGAATTCAACTCTGGTTTAAGTGAAATAGTTGAACAATTTAAGTTCAAGATACAATCCTCGACAGATAAAGAAGTTAAAAAACAACTAACAGAGGAATTTAAAAATAGGAAGGAAAAGTATCTTATACGTTGGACTTCTGAATTAAAATTCATCGAGGCATTTATGTCTCTGTCAAAAGACATAACCAGTAATGAATTAGTCATCTATAATAACTTCCCCGTTGAGAACCAATTTATCCAATCTCAATATTCACACGACTTGACACCAAATATGGAAGAT
>JBFKKL010000123.1:0-2492 GCA_041631255.1 Candidatus Woesearchaeota archaeon
AAAAGACGAGCTTTCCGAAGACGAGTTTTAGAAGGCGAGATGTTTTTTTTCTAATGATCAGATAACAGAATTAATTTTATACGAAGCATAGTCTATGCATAGTTTAATTCATACTGTTTTCATCATATCATTGTATTTTTTTCTTTTTTTCTCTTTTTCTATTTTTTTTTCTTTCATCAACAACATCAAATCTGCGACTTAATTGCCGCCAATATGAATCACAATTGTAACTAATTATCAATGAACATAGCTATCTGATATGACTTTAAAGGCTCAAAAAGAGCTCTTATTTAAGTCAGTTTTAAAACTTTTCTTGAATGCATCCAAAGAATCGACAGTTACTTGAGATGGGAGTAGATTGTTCCAAGGTGTAACCACCCTATTTGCAAAAGAAAATTTCCTTGCATTAATTCGGCAGTCTTCCATTGCCAATTTAAATGGATGACCACGGGTGGGCTACAAGTTAAACTTAAAAAAATCATTGGTTTGCAAATTGTTTAAGCAATGTATAATTTTAAAGCACTCATATAAATCAATTTTGTCTCTTCGATCCTTTAATCTTTCTAAACCTAGGTAATTCAGTCTATGTTCATAACCAACAGGTAACAACTTGCATTTATAAAACAAACGTCTAGTGAAATTTTGTTGCACTTTTTCCAAAATGTTTATATCATTTTGTAAATAAGGGTTCCAAACTGCACTAGCATACTCCAGAATTGGTCTAACATAGGACTTATATGCTCTGAGAAAATTATTTCTAGAGTTTGAGTTGAATGTTCTAAAAATTAGTGATGTCACTCTCATAGCTTTTTTTGCTGTGATTTCACAGTGTTTAGAGAATTTCAGATCATGGGATATATAAACACCTAGGTCACGCACCAATTCTGTAGTTGCAAGTACGTTATTACCAAGCTTATATTTACAAATTAACTCTTTGCTATGATTTCGAATATGAAGAACTTCACATTTGTGATTAGATAACTGCAGTTGCCAGTCTTGTGACCAGCTGTGTATTCTATCTAAATCTTGCTGAAGTCTCAAGGTTTGAATGTGGTAATCTTTAGATGAAGATTTTACAAACAACTTTATATCATCTGCAAAGAGTCTAATTTGTGAGAACTTAACACAATCAACAATATCATTAATATATACCAAGAACAAAAATGGACCTAAAACAGAACCCTGAGGAACTGAACTTCTTACAGGAAATGATTTGGATACCGAGTTATTAATTACAACTTTAATTTCCCGCCCAACTAAAAATTCTTTTATCCATTTTAAAAATTTACCAGAAACACCATATTTTTCTAGCTTATATAACAATTTTTGATGTGACACGGTGTCAAAGGCCTTGGCAAAATCCAAGTAAATGACATCAATTAGAAATTTGTCTTTTAGTGCTAGCGTCCACTCATTAAAAGTTTCCAACAGCTGTGTTATTGTAGAACTTTTTGCCTTAAAACCATGTTGAAACCTTGACAAAATGATATGGAAAAAGACAAGCAGTTCTTCTTTGACAAGCTGTTCCATTAGTTTACAAGAAAAAGATGTAAGTGAAATTGGACGATAATTTTCTTTTAGGCTTTTAGTGCCTTTTTTAAACAGTAAGTTTAATAAAGCTATTTTCCAATCAAGTGGTAATTCTCCAAAATCAAAAGACATCTGAAAGATTATTGCCAAAGGTTCAGCAATAACTTTAGCCAAGCGTTTTAAAAAGTAAGCTGGAAAACAGTCAGGTGTTCGAGACAATTTGTTTGGGAGCTTTTTTAGGGCCTTAAATACCTTTTTTGTGGTAAATACCATGTTGTCCAACTTTCCAATGTTTGGTGGATTAAAATTTGGCAAAGTATTATCATCATCAGTAAAAACCGAAGCAAAATAATTTCCAAAAAGTTCAACTTTTTCAAAGTCTTCAGTTACAAATGTCCCATTGTCCCATTAATTGGTGGGATAGTTTGTTTTGTTTTAATTTTACTATTAACAAATTTATAAAAATTGTTTAAGCCCCCGGAATTTAAAATTTTTGTTTCTTTATTAGTGTTAAAATCTCTAACTTTATTTTTGTATACTTTGCAAATTTTTTTGTACTCTGATCTTGATTTTTCATCAATATTACGCTTACGCCAAAGTTTTTTCTTTTGATTTTGTAGTTTTCTTATTTGTATTGGATATTGTACAATTTTTTTTTTGTTTGTAAATATTTTTTTTCCAGGGACATGTCTATTGATACCTAACAACAAAATATCCTTGAATCTCTGCCAAGCATTTTCTACTGTGCCACATTCCTCAAATAATATTTTCCAGTTGATTGTAGATAAGTATAAACTTAGCATATCATAATCTGCTTTTAAAAAATCAGGTATGTAGTTTTGAATCTTATTTTTAGGACTGTCAAATAATTTAAGATTAATTTCAGATAAAATAGTGTCATGGTCTGATTGTGAAAAACTGGGCGCAACAGTGACATTATTGAAAATTTCTCTATCGTTTGT
>JBFKKL010000124.1:0-2453 GCA_041631255.1 Candidatus Woesearchaeota archaeon
AATCTGAAGAAGAATCAGAAGAAATTGAAGAAGAAGCTTCCCAAGATAATGAAAATTAAACTGAAGGATAAATAATCCTTCTATGATTTTCACAAAATATTATAAACAATCAATTTGATAGTATTCTAAAAATGAAGAAAATTATTTCATTATTTGCAATTTTACTTGGACTTACAATAATCCTTAGTGGGTGTTCTGCAGATGTTCAAGATGACAATAGCATCACAGTAGAAAGTGATGATGGTAGCTCTACTAGTTCACAAGATAGTTCTGATGAGACAGTAGATGAAGAATTCGATACTTCTTCAGAAGAAGATGTTGAAATCGGAGAATTAATTTAACTTTCTCCAAAATTTTTATAAACAGTTTTTAATTTAATTCTTATATGACTTATACAAACAACGATTTTGTAACTATTGACTTTGATATGTACGCTAACGGAATGCTTGTTCAAACAACTTCTGAAGAAAAGGCCCAGGAAGCTGAACTTAAAGGAAAAGAATTCAAACCTCAAACTATTGTAGTTGGAAAAAACTTTATCCTAAAAGCTCTTGACGAAGATATTTTAAAAGCTAAAGTTAATGAAGAAAGGTCTCTTGATTTGAAAGCAGAAGATGCTTTTGGAAAAAGAAACAAAGAAATGATTAGGACTTTTAAAAAGACTGCTTTTGATGAACAAGGATTAAAAGCAGTTCCAGGAGTTACATATGATTTTAACGGTATGTATGGAGCAGTAAAATCAGTTTCAGGTGGAAGAGTTTTAGTTGATTTTAATCACCCTTTATCTGGAAGAGATATTAAAGTAGTATATAAAGTTACAAAAAAAGTTGAAGATATTGCAGAAAAAATTTCAACAATTTTTATTAATGTTTTAAAAATGCCAGAAAATGTTTTTTCAGTAAGTGCAAAAGACAAAACTATAGAGCTAAAAGTTCCTGAACAGCTTATGACATTAGAAGATTACTTGTCAAAATCTTTAGCAGAATTCATTCCTAATATCAAAGATTACTCTTTAAAAATAGAAAAGTTTAAAAAGTAGAAACTTTGAGATTTTATAGGCTAAAAACTAGAAAATGGACAGTCTTATTAAAAATGCAGTAGATTCACAAGAGAACGTTAAGCCTTCAAATTCTAGCCAAGATGACGAAGAGCTTTTATCAATTTTAAAACAACACCAAGCAAGAATTAAAGTTATTGGTGTTGGTGGTGGAGGAAACAACACACTTGATAGAATTTCAGAAATTGGAATTGTTGGTGCAAGAACTATTGCAGTTAACACAGACGCTCAAGATTTAATTGAGACTAAAGCAGATAAAAAAATTCTTATTGGTAAAGAAATTTCAAAAGGTTTAGGGGCAGGTGCTGTTCCTAGAGTTGGTGAAGAAGCTGCTAAGGAAAGTGAAGGAGAACTTAAAGATGCTCTAAAAGAGAGTGACATGATTTTTATTACTTCGGGAATGGGAGGAGGTACTGGAACTGGTGCTGCTCCATTTATTGCTGAACTAGCTAAAAAGTCAGGAGCACTTGTTGTAGGAGTTGTTACTGTACCATTTGCTATGGAGGGATCAAGAAGGTATGAAAATGCTATGCTTGGTCTTGAAAAAATGGAAAGACATGTTGACACATTAATTGTTATTCCAAATGAAAAGCTACTTGAGATTGCTCCAAATTTGCCTCTTCATACGGCATTTAAACTAGCTGATGAAGTTTTAACTAATGCTGTTAAAGGAATAACTGAGCTAGTAACTAAAAATGGACTAATTAACTTAGACTTTGCAGATATTAAAACTGTAATGACTGATGCCGGTATGGCAATGATTGGTCTTGGAGAAGCAGACTCAGAAAATAGGGCAGAAGAGTCAGTTGAAAGAGCACTTAATAATCCTCTTTTAGATGTTGATATGAAAAATGCAACTGGTGCTTTAGTAAATGTTACAGGTGGAGCTGACATGACCCTAGAAGATGCTAGAAAGATTGTTGCTAAAGTTTCTGAAACACTTGACGATGATGCTAAAATTATCTGGGGAGCTCAAATCATGGAAGATTTGAACAAAGTAATTAAGACTATGGTTGTAATTACAGGAGTTAGATCTGAACAAATTAGAGGAAAAAAGAGAATAGAAGAAGCTAATGAAAGACTTGATGAAGAATTAGGTCTTGAATTTATTAAATAAAAATGACTTATTCTTTTCAGGATGTTGAAATTCAACATGGGTTTTCTGAAGCTTGTAGACATTATTTTGTTCTAGCAAGACATAAATCTTTGTTATTTAATTCTTTAATGAGTTATGTTCCACAAGTAAAAATTGAATATTCTCCTAGTTTTTCTTCCATAGAGTATGATAAAAAAGGACTTGTTAGAAGAATTGTTCCTTGTGTTGCTAGTAGTGACCTAGCAAGATTATCTTATGATGATTTAGTAAGAGTTTGTGGAGAGCCTATGTCAGAAGAAG
>JBFKKL010000125.1:0-2449 GCA_041631255.1 Candidatus Woesearchaeota archaeon
AGAAATAAATCTATTGCAGAAATTATTTTTGTTATTATTGTACTTTCTTCAATAGTTGAAAGTTTTCCTAGGAAAGCGTATGTTTTGATTGTGTATGCAAATAAAAATGCTGCAGATAATAAAAGTATGATTACAGGTATTAGTACGAGGTATTTGCTTTTTTCAAGGCATATTTCAATTATCTCTGTTACTTTATTCATAGAAAAGTAGATTGATATTAGTTTTTAAGGTTTATTGATTAATGTGGATAAGTTATTTACTCTGAGAGTTGTAATTCTATATTTGTGGTAATTGGTGGTGAATTAGAAGACAATTATTTGAGTATTATGAGAATTTAAATTCACACTTTATAATAATAATATAAACTAAGGAGGATAGATTTTTTTATGGACGATAATTATAAATTAATTGATTTTTTTAGGAATTTTCGTGAAAGTGGGTTTAAATATGGAGTTTCAGAAGATTTGAGGAACACTTCAGGATACGTTTTTTTGTTAGGTTTTGGAACTTCTTTACCTATGCCTTTATTAGATAATTTTTATTTAGGAATGGGTATTGGTATTAGTTCAGCTGTTTTAATGGCAATTAGTCAATCATTGAAAGATGAGATTTTAGTTGAAGAAAATTCTAAAAGAGCAGATTCATTAGTTAAAAGAATTGATGAAACATTAGAAAATGAGAGTTTATTGTCTAAAATTTATTATTGTAGGGATTAGTTTTTACTAATATTTGAAAATTACATATATTATTATTAGTCCAACTATAATATATAGTAGATATTTTACTTCGAAATTGAATAAAAGTATGATTGAAATTAATAATAAAAGAACTAATAAGAAGTTAAATGGTGATTTACTATCCAAACCTTTTGTTCCTTTCCATTTTCGAGTATCTTTTAGCATTGCTCCTAATAAAGATCCGCTTATTGTCATAAAATGAAGTTAATTTTTATTACTTAAATAATTTGGCACTAACTTAAATCCTGTGAAAATATCTCTAAAATCTTTTAAAACCTATTAAACTAGAATAAAATGGGTTTTTTTAAATTTCTTTCTGTTAAAATTTTACTAAATTGACACTAACTTTTATAAAAAATAATACTAATTTGACGAAATTTATTTATCTTAATATTTTTGGCTTTGCTAATTATTTTCAAGTACAACATATTTAGAATATTATTAGTTCTGCTAAATACTTTTAGTTAGTCAATAACCAATAGTTTTATATATAATTATAGCCACTATAGTTATTATGGTAGCAACAACAATTCAAATTGATAGTTCAACAAGGGATAAACTTGCAGAATTTAAAATGCCTGGCGAAACGTTTAATGATCTTTTATTAAGATTATATAAAAGTGCAAATGAAAGACTCTTAGAAGATGTTTTAATGGACTCTACAAACTGTGTTAGTATAGATGATGCTATAAAACTGGCAGAAGATAAATGGCAAAAGTAGAGTTAACTGAAAGTTTTAGACAAGAAGTTGATAAAATTTTCAAAGCAGAATCAGTTGAAGTATTAAAATTTATTTCTACGTTAGAAGAAAATCCAAAAAAAGGCAAAAATCTAACTAATGTAGGAGAAATTGTAATTAAAGAGCTTAAATATAAAACTTATAGGTTTTATTTCATTACAAATGGATTTAAATTAAAGTTCTTAAAAGTAGAAGAATTAAAAGATTTAGTTATTAAATTTGTAAGATTATCAAAGAAAAATAATCAAACTGAAATTATAAAAGAAATTAAATTATTATTGAATAAACTAGGTTATGAGGCATTTTAAAATTATGATTTTTGCTAATAAGTTCTAGTTATTTGGTTTGTTAAATATTTATATAATTGATAACTATTTTTAAGCGCACAACATTTTAAATATTATTGTTTCTGCTAAATACTTTTGATTAGATAAAATAATAGTTTTTGCTAATAATATTTAATAATTAATAGTTTTTGTATTGAAAATATAGTTTTTGTTATGTGAGATATAATTCACACCTTAAAAATGTTTTAATTTCTATGTGAGTGATAGCGCACACCTTTCAAATACTTTTTTAATCAGCTAAAAGAATAATTCTTGTCCTGTGTGATTCTCCGTTTGAATATTCTCTTGAGATATCTACATAATCTTGATTTGGTGTTTTTTTAGGTTTCACCTCATAATTTATTAATTTAGGTTCTTCCGGAATAATCTTTTCTTTTAGATCCGGAAGTTTATTTAGTTCATTTCTAATAATTTGCATTAGTTTCATTTATTACTTATCTATTTTTATTTTTATAATTCTTTCTATTTCAAATTAAATTTTTAATATATTTTTCCCTTCAAAACAAAAAAAGTGCTCTAAAAATGGCTTAAAATTGGAGGCACTTGAATTTGGATAGTAGGGAGCCTGTAAAGGTCATATTTGAAATGCTGTATTATATATTAACTTCGTATAATGTATATTATAC
>JBFKKL010000126.1:0-2423 GCA_041631255.1 Candidatus Woesearchaeota archaeon
TCAATATCTTTGTCTAAAAGCTGTTCTAGGCCTAATTCTTGATTAATATTTCTAGGTCTAAAATCAACTTCAGTCCCTCTTTCTCTATCAAGCAAGTTTTTAATAGAAATTTTATCTTCATCTAAAGAGAATCTTTCACCTTTTCCAGTTTTATATGTTTCATATCTAACTTGAAAAAATTGATTTCCATTAACTCTAAGAATTTGATTATTAATAATATCTGGACAATCTTCAACTTCCCCCCAAATTAAATCTTCAAGTTCAGTAGAATCTTTAATTTTTCTCAATTTAGAACTATCCGGAGAAGTAACTTCAAGAAAAGGAGCTTTAAAATAATCAGTTCCATAGTTAAGAAAATCAGGATATTCACAATTTAGACCTCTTCTTTTAAGTTCACTAGTCCTACCCGCTTTTCTTGTTACATATTGAATTTGTCTTTTTTGTTCTTCTGTAAGTTCTTTATAACTCCAATCAACTATTCCACCGGAAGGAAGAATAATAGTACTATCTTTAGTGTTAATCTCTCCTTCATTAATATAGTCCATTGCTTCTTTGTATTGCTGTTGATACTTATTCTTTTCATCATCTGCAGAGGCTCCAATTTTATCAAGATTCAAAAAAATTCTATTACCTTTTTCTCCCAATCTTCTTATAGCATCGTCACCAGCTATTTCTACCAAATCTGATTCAATATAGTATTGTTTTTCACTCATTTTTACCTACATACTCCCTTAAAAGACCATATTCAAATTTCATTGATTGAAGCATCTTTTTTCTATATCCAGGAGAATTTTGTTCAGGTAAATTAACGGATTCGGTTAGGTAATCTGCAAGTTTCCTTCCTTGGACCCTATCTTGCTCAGAAATTTCTTTCCTATTATCTTCTACAGAGAAAGTAGTATGATTTATTTGTCCATAAAATTCATCAGCAGATAAAGATCTGGGGATCTTGGAAGCCACATACCTATGTAAAAGTCCAAAAACTACTTCTCTTTCAGAATTAGAAGAAGTTTCTCCAAGAGCTATTTGAAGTCTTCTAGTAAGAGGAAGTTTTTTAGCCATACGTACATTAAAATCTTTTTATTTTATAAACTTTCCCAAAATTATAAACTTTTAAGTAACAACAAGAAAACAATAATCTTTTTAAAAGAATTTGAATTTATCTTAGATAAGCACCAGTAGCTCAGGGGTAGAGCGGCGGTCTTGTACGCAATTATCATGGATTGTAAAAACTGCAATAAAACACTTTCAAACAATATAAAAAAATATTGTGATAATAAGTGTCAAGCAGATTACAAATACAAGACATATATTGGTGACTGGAAGAAAGGAAAACTTTCTGGTTTGAGGGCAAAATACTTTCTCTCAAAACATATCAGAAGATACCTTTTAGAAATTCATCATGAAATGTGTCAAAGGTGCTCTTGGTCAAAGAAAAATCCTTTAACTAATATGGTTCCTCTAGAGGTTCACCATAAAGATGGGAATCCTTTGAACAATAAACCTGATAATTTGGAATTACTTTGTCCAAATTGTCATTCATTGACACACAACTATAAGGCACTTAATCCAAATGGAATAAGGACTTATAGAAAAGCCAAGTAAACCGCAGGTCGCGTGTTCAATTCGCGCCTGGTGCTTATTCAAAATTCTAGAAAATTATTTTAAACTATAGAATAATTCTTAAAAATATAGTGAACAAACTACAGCAATAATAAATGGTTTAGTTGAAAATTTGGGAGAACTAGAATTATTACTCAATATATATATATGAAATCTCAGCAAGAACAGAAGTTGGAATAGGAGACGGAGATATCGATATATTAGTTAAGGGAATTTCTGGAGAAGACGGCCTAAAAACTCAAGCAATAGTTGAAGTAAAAGCACATAGGGGCTTAATACCTCATTATGAAAGAAAGCAATTACCAAAATATCAAACAAGATTTCCAGACCATAAACAGTTTGTTATTTGGGAACAAGCAAATCAAATAAGATCTAAAGAATATAAGCTTCATTAATTTCTAACACTTCAGTAAACAAAATTTATAAATCTCAATTATAGAAAGTTTTTAGATGAAATTAGCTAAAGAGAATCCTCATGAAAGGGATAAGCATATAGAATTTGAAGAGGAAACTCACACATACACAATCAAAGGGGATTCTTCATTTACATCAGTTACAACTTTCATACATAATTTTTTCCCAGAATTTAATGCTGAAGAAATCATTGACAAGATGATGAGATCAAGAAATTGGGAAAATTCAAAATATTATGGAATGACAAAAGAAGAAATTATTCAAATGTGGGAAGACAATAAAAACAAAGCAGCAAATCAAGGAACAAGAATGCATCTTGACATTGAAAATTTCTATAATGATCTTCCAGTTTCAAACAACACACAAGAATTTGAATATTTCAAAGA
>JBFKKL010000127.1:0-2405 GCA_041631255.1 Candidatus Woesearchaeota archaeon
AGAAAAATTTTTGATGAAATTCTAGAAAATAGTGCATTTGCAGGAGGAAAATATGTTAAAAGATTTGAAGAAAAATTTGCAAAAGCATCAAATACTAACTATGCATGCGGAGTTAGTTCAGGGACTGATGCAATAAGACTTGCTCTTGGAAGTTTAGGTGTAAAACAAGAGGATGAAGTTATTCTTCCTGCAAACACATTTATTGCAACTGCTGAAGCTGTCTCTCATTTAGGCGCAATTCCTGTTTTAGTTGACGTTAATGAGGATGATCTTTTGATTAATACTTCAAATATTGAGGAAAAAATAACTAAGAGTACTAAAGCCATAATCCCCGTTCATCTCTATGGACAAATGGCAAACATGAGAGCAGTTAATGATATTGCTCAAGATCATAATTTATATGTTGTTGAAGATGCTTGTCAAGCTCATTTTTCAACTCAAAATGGAAAACCTGCTGGTTCACTTGGTAACATTGGGGCATTTAGTTTCTATCCTGGAAAAAACCTTGGTGCTTTGGGAGAAGGGGGAGCTTGTACAACAAATGATGAAGAATTATATAGTTTAATCCAAATGCTTAAAGATCATGGTTCATCCCAAAAATACCATCATGATTTAATTGGTTATAACAATAGATTACATGGCCTACAAGCTGGATTATTAGAAGCTAAATTGAATTATATAAATGTATGGAATCAATTAAGGCAAGAACATGCTAAAAGATATACTCAAAATCTCTCAGAAATAAATGGAATTCAAACACCCACTATAGCTAATGGAAATGAACATATCTTTCATTTGTATGTAATTCAAACAGAAAATAGAGATGAGATTCAAAAAGAACTTGGAGAAAGAGGAATAGCCTCAGGAATTCATTATCCAATCCCAATTCATTTACAAAAAGCTTATTCAAATTTAGGTCATAAAGAAGGAGATTTTCCAGTTGCAGAAAACGCTTCAAGAAAGATTTTATCTCTCCCAATATTTCCAAGCCTGAACAATAATCAAATTGATTATGTTTGTAATCAACTTGAAGATATAATGAGAGGTCAAAAATGAAAATAGGTATTGTTGGAGCAGGATATTGGGGTAAGAATTTAATTAGAAATTTTGATAGAGTAGCAGATGAAATAGTTGCTTGCGATTTAAGACAAGAGATTCTTGGCCAAAGAAAGTCTGAAATGCCTTCTCTTCAAACAACTACAAATCTTGAAGAACTTTTAAAAGATGAATCTATTGATGCAATTGCAATTGCAACTCAACCTCTTTCAACTCATTATTTACTAGGAAAACAAGTTCTTGAAGCCAAAAAACATTTATTTGTTGAAAAACCTATGGCATCATCAACAAAAGAAGCCCAAGAATTAATTGAGATTGCAAATAAAAATGAAAGAATAATTAATGTAGACCACACCTTTGAATATTCTGCTCCTGTCACAATGATAAAAGATATTATTGGTGAAGGTAGACTTGGAAAAATATTGACTATAACTATGCAAAGATTAAATTTGGGTAAAGTTCAACCTGATTTCAATGTTATTTGGGACTTATGTCCACACGATTTCTCAATGATTAACTATTGGTTAGAACAAATGCCACAAACTATGTACGCAACAGGTTCATCAAATGTGGACAATAATAATGTTGAAGATGATGCACACCTTTTTTTAAAATATGGGGACGGTGGTCCTTCAGTTCAAATTCATGAAAGTTGGCTTTTTCCACAAAAAATTAGAAAAATTACAATTGTAGGATCAAAAAGAATGCTTGTATATGACGATATTGAACCTGAAAATAAAATTGCAATTTATGATAAAGGAGTAGAATCTTTAGATTCAAATGGGTCAGCACTTTCAAGTTTTGGAGGAATTCAATATTCTTATAGACAAGGAGATATTTTAATGCCAAAAATAAATTTTGTTGAACCTCTTTTAACTGAATGTCAGGAATTTGTATCTGCAATCCAAAATAATGGTAGAACTAGAACTGATGGAAATTCTGGATTAAAAGTTGTATCACTTCTTGAAGCTGCCGATAAATCATTAAAAGAAAAATCTGAAATAAAATTATAAAATGGAATTAAATGAAATACTTGAAATCCACAGAAAAAGAATTTATGAGAATAATGAAATTGGAGATAATGTTCTTATACCAAGACCTGATTTAGTAAATATCTATGGGGCTAAAATAGGATCTGAATCAAGAATTGGGCCATTCGTCGAGATTCAAAGAGGAGCAGTTATTGGAAATAGAGTGAAAGTTCAATCTCATTCTTTTATCTGTGATGGTGTAAATATTGAAGATTGCTGTTTCATAGGGCACGGAGTTGTGTTCACTAATGATAAAAATCCATCTTCAGTTAATTCTGATGGATCACTTAAAACTGATGCAGATTGGACACTTGAAAG
>JBFKKL010000128.1:0-2384 GCA_041631255.1 Candidatus Woesearchaeota archaeon
TCAAATAAATTGTATTTATTGAAGGGGGGGGGGTAAATAATTTTTTATTATATTTTAAATTTAAATAGAATATAATTAATGGTTTTTGATATTTTATATTATTGTATTACTTATTTAAATTTTATTGATAAAATTAAAATCTATTCTAATTCTTTAGGGTCTCAAACTCAGACAGGCCAACCAAATTATGGTATAAAAGTAATTTCAATGAAAGAAGTTTCATTTACGCAAAGTCAAGAACAATATCTAATAGAAGTTGTATTTGAAAAAAAACAAATTGAGTTGACACAGAATGAAAAATCAAATGAAAAGTTACTTGAAGAAAAGTTAAAAGAAAAATTTGAAGATCGTGTTTATGAGATTGAAGATCCATATTGTTCTAAAATTTTGTGTAAATACGTTGTTGTTTCAAATTCACAAGCCTATTATTATATAGAGGAATTGGATTCTTTTGCAAAAGTTGATTATAGAAATTTTTTGAGAAAAGATAAATTGAATAATTTGTATTTAGGAAGTTCTAAAATTTTGGAATCAAATATTAAAATAGAGGAATTTGATGATATTTCAGGCATTTTTTTTGAAAAAGATAAAGAATTTGTGCATTTCAATTCAAATCTAAGTGGAAAAAATGTAAAGATAATATTATATGGTATTCAATATAATAATATAGGGGATGTTATAGAATGAGAAATAAGAAAGGAATTACAATTATAAGTGCATTTGTTGGAACAATAATTTCTCTTTTAGTTTTTTTTATTTTATTTACTTATATGAAAACCACTACAGACATAATTTCTACACAATCTGATGATTTATTATGTAGGGCTTTAGTTTCAGGAAAAGATTTTTCTAAAATGGGCTTTGGAGTTTATCTTTTTGAAATAAAACAAAGATGTAAGGTTGAAGAAATAAAATTAGTAGATTTGGTATCAAAAGATGAATCGTTTAAGAAAATTGCAGATGCAATGCACAGGTGTTGGTTTAGATATGGTGAAGGGAAGCATGATTTTTTGAGTGAATGGGACACAACAGGAAAGTGGTGTTTTGAATGTGGAAAAATTACATTTAAAGAAGGTGAAAGTTCATATTCTTTTGAAGACTTTTTAGAATGGTCCAAATTGAATAAACCTTCAGGCAAAAATATGACATATTATGAAATTATTTCAATTAGATATGGGGAGGTTGATGAAGATGAAATTAATGGAATTAGAGAAGAATACAATGATTTAATTGGGAATGGAAATGATGAATTTACAGCTCCAATGTTTGGCCTTTTAGCAGAGCAAATTGAAGAATTGCAAGATTTGAAAATAAAAACAATAGATTCAACAGAAGATATGTTTGTTGTTTATAGATTTGATAGAATTGATAAGAGCTATGAAGAAAAACTTGAAAGTGCAACAAAAGGAATGATTGGAGGAGCGATTTTGGGGATAGGAGGTGGACTTGCACTTGAAATTGTTACAGAAACTATTGTTAGAACAGGAGCGGGATTTGCTTCAGGAGCAGTTTTTGCAGGAGTTGGAGCTCCAGTTGGTGCAGCAATAGGTTTTATATCAAGTATTGTTTCTGGAATTAAAAAGGTTGGAACAGGAATTAAAGATGGTTATATGATAATTGAGAAAGTAACAAAAATAAGTAAACTCTCTGAAAAGATAGGATCTAAAATTAGATTTTCAGACAAAGCAGGAATTGCACTTCCTGAGCTTGAAAAAACAACTGTTGTTTTAGGAGGAAAATCTTTTGAAGCTTATGAAAAAATTGTGAAATTTAGTGCTGAACCTAAAGATTTGAGAAGTTTTGCATCAGGAATTAGAGCAGCAGATTCTAGAACGGCCGATAACTTTGATACAATTGCAGATTTAATGGATGAATTTGGAATAAAAAACTTAGATGAGTTAGATGTAAAAACTATAAAATTACAATCAGATAAATTAAAATATGAAAAAATATTTGACCAAACGGATGGAATTTACTCAGAAGAAGCTTTAAAGAAATTTACACAAGCAGATATAGAGTTAAATAATATTGATGAACTTATTGCTTTATCAAAATCTGAAACTGCAGAGTTTTTAGCTGGAAACGAGGTAAGACTTTCGGCAACTTCATATCTTATTAAATTAGGAGTTATATCAGGCTTAGGTGGTGTTGCAGGGTATATGAAAGAAGCTTATAGAAATGATAATAATGTGCAATATGTTGATTTGATGACACAAGAACAATATTATAGAATGTGTGGAACTGAAAGAGCAATTTCTTAAAATTAATTCTTGAATTTGAAACTTAAAGTTTATAAAATAATTTTTTAATAATTAATTATGAAAACAAAGAAATTTTACATAACACTTTCCATATCAAGTTTTTTTGTGTGGTTTTTTTTATCA
>JBFKKL010000129.1:0-2383 GCA_041631255.1 Candidatus Woesearchaeota archaeon
TTATAAAGACTATTAAATTCAAGCCTCACTAAATCCCCATTAACCAAATAACCTGCATTTTGAGGTTGATTTCCATTAGACAAGTAAGTCACATTAAAATCAGTCGTACTGAAGGCCCCAGAAGAATATGAAACTGGTTGAGATCCAGTATCAGTGTCAATTGTAATTGTGAGATCTTCTAACTTAACAGGAGTTGAACCTGCACCCAACCGAACCAAAATCCTAAATGAATCATTAACATTATTTATTGCACCATCAGAAGTATCTTGAGCTGTAACTTGTACAACCTCAATTGAAGTAGTAATCTTTTCTTGTGATTGACGACCCACATCAAGTGATTTAGACTGTAGTGATGAAGCAGTTTGAATCAAAACTCCTGCAGCTACAGCAGCAACAAGAATTAAAGCGATGAAAATAATCAAAGTTCCAATTCCTTGAGCTCCTTTCTTAGTATTTTTATATTCCATTTTTATGTATTAATATTATTTGTAATTTTCCCCACATAAAAACTCAATATATAGATTTGTAACTATTGGACAATACTTAATTTCGAAATACAAAAAAATAAAGCAAAACTAAATAAAATAGAAATTAAGGAAAGAGTTGTGTTGCAACATTAACCATGGCAGCAGGAGTAGTAATTGCAACTGGCTGTGGTGCACCATTCCTAGTGAGTAAAGTTATAGTTGCTTGGCCTTGTTCTGAAACAGTCTCTTCTGCTTCAAACCTAATGACCATTAAATCTCCATTAATTAGATAACCCGAATTCTGCGCCGTGAGATTATTTGATAAATATGTAACATTATATCTAGTAGTACTATAGGCCCCAGCAGTGTAACTTACAGCTTGAGACCCTCCTTGAGTATCAACAGTTATTGTCAAATCAGCCAATTTAATAGGCGTTGAACCTGAACCCAACCTAACTTTAATTATGTAAGTATCATTTGAAGCATTAATACCTCCATCAGAAGTATCTTGCGCCGTAATTTGCACAACCTCAATTGCAGTAGTAATTTTCTCTTGTGATTGACGACCAACGTCAAGAGACTTAGATTGTAAAGAAGAGGCAGTTTGAATCAAAACCCCTGCAGCTACAGCAGCAACAAGAATTAAAGCAATAAATATAATTAAAGTACCAATTCCTTGCGCCCCTTTTCTCGCTCCTTTAATTTCCATTTTTTTCTTGAATTAAATCTATTTCAATAGACACGTAAGCAATTTTTCGAAAAAAACAATATATATCTTTGTAACTCCTGGCCAATGCGAGCAAAACAGAAATCAACCTACAAACTACAAATATAAATGGTCTCATTTTTAAAAAATCATTTTAAATAAATACTAACATATGCCAAATATATTTATAAAATAGATATCTTTATAAAGTAAAAAAACCATTGACTCATTATGGAAATTGAAAAGATTTTAGACATAACTTTTGAGTTAGTCGGAGAAGAAGCGACACAAGTTGTTGAGTTCCTATATAGTAACCCTGGAGCATCAGAATTTGATGTTAGTGAAAACCTAGGTTTTCCAGTTAGTCAAATTAGAAGTATTCTATATAACCTTAAATCTAAGAATTTAATTGATTACGATAGAAGAAAAGACAAAGAAAAGGGATGGTACTTATATTACTGGAGAGTTCTTCCAAATAACTTCGAAACAGTATACAATAACGAGAAAAAGCAAAAACTTGAACAATTCAAAGAAAGACTTGAAACAGAAGAAACAAGTACGTTCTACATTTGTCCAAATTTTTGTAAAAGACTTAGTTTTGAAGAAGCCCTTGATAACAATTTCACTTGTCCAGTTTGTGGAACTTTAATGAATGAAGAAAACAAATCAAGAAAAATTGAAATTCTTAAAAGAAATATTCAAGAACACGAAGCCATTCTTTCAAACGAATAAATCCCAATTCTTTTTTAGCTAAGTAAAAAATACTTAGAAACAACATATAATACCAACAATCCCAAGGCATTTATAAAAAACCCTTTAAGAACCCTCTTCCTAGATCTCAAACTTAAAAAGAAAAACAAAATAACTAAAGAAAAATAACCTGACAAGTGAGCCAGATGATTTAAAGTACTTTCCTGAAATAATCCAATTACATCAGACCAAATAATGATCCAACCCAATATTGTCTGTAACCTTATAGGTTCAAGGAGTATAGATAAAATAATTAAAGCCGCAATTCCACTGCTAGCTCCAACACTATAAAAGTCACCTCCAAAACTATAAGCCACCAAACTAGAGATAATATTTGCAATAATTCCTCCAAATATAAATACACAAATAACTCCTACTGCCCCCAAATATTTCTCAACAAACCTTCCAAATAAAAATAATGCAAAAAGATTCGATAAGATATGCCAAAAATTAGCATGAA
>JBFKKL010000130.1:0-2371 GCA_041631255.1 Candidatus Woesearchaeota archaeon
ACTTATCACAAAGAAGTGAATCTAACTCATAATTAGAAAAATAACAACCATTAACTTTATTTTTGTATATTTGATTTAAGTTAAGTTCAAAGTTTTGATTTCCACAGATAATTCTAGCAGTTATATTTTTTGAATTTTCATCAATACAAGTTGTGAATGAGAGTAGTTCATTTTCTAAATAGTGAATTTCATCAAGAACATTTTTTTGTTCATCAAAATAAGTTGGAGAGTGAATTGTTAGACTTTCAGTTTCAGCAAATACTCCTTGAAGAAATAGTGCAGATATTAGAATCAGGCCAAGTAGTCTATACTTCATAGTAAATACCTTAAATTTTTGTTTATGAGTTTTTATCATTACTTTTCTTTGATGAATCAAACCTCTTTTGAAAAGGTTTTTAAAGTTTTGATTAGACGTTATCATATGAAAAAAAAAGAAGTGCCTGTAAACACTTACATAAAAAAATATAAACAGGTTTACAAGCCTCTTATGATTCTCCCTTTATTTTTGTTTTTAATATCTTTTGTATTTATTTTTCAGACAATAGGAGAAGATGGAACTCCAATTAATAGAGATGTTTCATTAAAGGGAGGGCTTTCAGCAATCATAGATGTTTCTAGTTCACTTTCATCTGAAGAATTGAAAGTTAGACTTGAAGAGAAATTTCCGTCTAATTCATTTGTTATTTCTGAACTTTATGAAAAGGGCGTAAAATCAGGATTTATAGTTGATACAGATGTTTTAGAAGATGATTTTATTCTAGCAATTGGAGAAATCTTTGGTATTGACTTTGAATTTGGAGAAAATTATAACTCTAATTTTATTAGTCCAACTTTGGGTTCAGCTTTTTTTAAGCAAGCAGTGACAATCTTACTTATTTCTTTTGTTTTAATGTCTTTAGTTATTTTTCTTTATTTTAGGGAGATTGTACCATCCTTTGCTGTTGTTTTATCTGCTCTTTTTGATATTATTGTAACAGTTGGAATTTTAGATTTAATGGATTTTTCTGTTTCAGTAGCAGGCGTTGGTGCTTTACTTATGATTATAGGGTATTCAATTGACACTGATGTTTTACTTACAAATCGTTTGATAAAAGAGAAAGGAGATGATTATTTTGAGAAAGCTTTTAGTGCATTTAAAACAGGAACTTTGATGTCCTTAACTACACTTGTTGCTGGAATTGCTGCACTTATTTTGACAAACTCAGAAGTTATTTTTGAAATTGCGCTTATTTTAGTAATTGGTCTTTTAGTTGATTATATATCAACTTGGGTACAGAATTTAGGTCTTCTTATGTGGTGGCTTGAGAAGAGAGATGGGAGATAAAGAGTTTTATAAAAAAAATATCTATATACTATATTTACTCTATTTTTTCTCAGCTCTAACTATTTGTTGGAATGTTATTTATGTTCTTTTTTTTAATGCTTTAAATTTAAGTTTTCTTAAAATTGGATTTTTATTTTCAGTTGCAACATTTACATTTATGTTGTTAGAAATTTTTACAGGATTATTTACAGATAAGTTTGGAAGAAGAAGATCTTTAATAATTTCTAATTTTTTATATTTGATTGCGTCTCTTATTTTTGCATTTTCAGAGATTTATCCTTTATTTCTATTTGCTAGTTTTCTAATAGGGGTTGGAGGATCTTTTGGTTCAGGGTCAACTGACTCTCTATTATTTGAATCTCTTAAACACCTTAAAAGAGAAAAAGACTATGAAAAAATTCTTTCTAGAAATCATTTTTTTCTTGTTTCAGTTGGAATTTTGACAAATTTTCTTATCCCATTAGTTTTTGAGATTAATATTCACTTCCCTTTCATGATAGGAGCATTTTTTGCTTTTCTTTCTTTACCAGTTTCTTTGTTTCTAACTGAATCTTTAGATATTGAAAGAGCTAAAGAATCATCTATAAGAACTCAGGTTTCTAAAATTAAAGAATATATATTAGCAGATAAACAGATTATATGGTTATTGTCTTTTTCTTCTGTATTTGGTTTGAGTATTGGAATTTTTGGAGATATATTGAATCAACCTCTAGTAAAAGAAGGAAGGAGTTTGTTTTCGTATGGATTATTTTTTGCTTTGGCAACAGTGTTACAGTCAATTTTACTATTAAAATTATATAAAATCTTAGAGTTTTCAAAAAAATTTAGTTCTTATCTATTTTTGATTTTAGTTTGGTCATTAAGTTTGTTTTTATTCAGTCTTTCTAAAGGAGTTTTTCTTGTAATTTTGATGGGGATTTTATGGTTCATGGGCTCTTTTAAATATATATTAATTTCTTCAAAAATTAACAGTTTTGTAAAGAGTAACAATATTAGGGCAACAATGCATTCTATAAATTCAATGTTGGTTTCACTATTATTTATGAT
>JBFKKL010000131.1:0-2370 GCA_041631255.1 Candidatus Woesearchaeota archaeon
AGGTTCTAAAAATATAAATGAAGAATTTAGTAAAAGCTCAAATATATTTGCTTACACTTTAAATATTGAAAATGAAGGAGAATATGAACTTTACTTTTATTGTTTGAAGCCTAACTTAAAAGAGTATTTTATTAAAACCTATACTTTTGATGAAACTCCTCCAAGTAAGCCTGAACTTGCTTTAATTAAAAGAGAGGATGGAAATTTAGAATTAAAATGGAATGAGTCAAAAGATGATTTAGGGGATGTATCTTATATTCTTTATAAGGGTTCTGAGAAAGTATATAGTGGCTCAAAAAAAAGTTTTATTGATTCAGAGGTTAGTTATGAAAAAACCTACGAATATTACTTAGTGGCAGTTGATAGGGCAAGTAATGAAGCTAAATCTGAAAAAATATTTGGATCTCCGATAAAGACTTTCATCACACTTACAACAAATCTAGAGCAGAATCAAAAAATTAATACTGAAACTTTTGATTTAAAACTTACAACTGATAAAAATTCTAATATTAAAGTGTTAGTTTATCAAGATTCGACTTTAATTGAAACCTATGAAATTGAAAGTGGTGAAAGTACTTCTGTTTCACAAAAAATTTCACTAGTTGAAGGAGTTAATAAAGTTGAGGTGACTGCTGTTGATGAGTTTGGTAATTTAAAGAAAGAATCTATCTTTGTTGTAAGAGAAGTTGCATCTGAACCAATTGTTGAAGAAGTTGAAACTGAACCAATTGTTGAAGAAGTTATTGTAGAAGAACCATCTCAAAAATCTTCAGGTTTTATGTGGTTATTTTGGTTAGTAATAATAATTGCATTGTTACTTATTTTTTATAAATTATTTGTTAGGGAAAATGGTCAAAAGAAAAGTAAGATTATGCAGATGTATGAAAAATCTAGAAAAAATGATTTAATATTAGGTAAGAGTTTAGATAAGGCTAGAAAAGAGAGAGAGTATAAAAATAAAATTAGGGAAATGGAAGCGCAAAAAAAGAAAGAAGAGAAACCTGTTGTTTCAGAATATAGTAAAATGAAACATGATGCCTTATCTCAAAGAAGACAAATTCCTATCCCTTTAACAACTAGATTGAAATCTAAAAAAGTACATAAAAAAGTTGAAAAGAGTTATAATGATGAACTTTCAAAAGAGAAGCCTAAAGAAGTTAGAAAAGAGAAGAAAGTTAAGCAACATGATGGTTTTGGAGATTATATTAACAGAATTAAATCTAAGCCTTCTTGGGACCATCCTTCTTCATATAGACAACGACCTGAGCCTAAGCTTGAAGATAAATCTGTTCAAAAACCTAAAGAAGATGAATTAAAAGAAAAAAAGCATTTCTTTCCTTGGGCTAAAAAAAACTCAGAAGCTGAGAGTTCAAAAGAAGAGGAAAAAATTGAAACTAAAAATGAATCTGAAAAATTTGATAAGATAAGTTTGGATGATTACTTAGATAAAAGAACTCGAAAGAAAAGATTTTATTTTGCAGAAAAAGCAGTTGAAAGAGATTTGAATAGAAAGTGAGTAAATTAGTTAGAGATAAGATTCCAGAGATTATTCAAAATGAAAACCGTGATTGTGAAACAAGAGTTGTTTCAGGAAAAGAATACTATTTAAGATTAAAGGATAAACTTGATGAAGAAGTTGATGAATTCCTAGAAGATGATTCAATTGAAGAATTGGCAGATATTTATGAAGTCTTAGAGGCCATAGTTAAACTGAAATGTTCATTTAATGAACTTGAAAAAGTTAAAGAGAAAAAAAAGGAAGAGAGAGGCGGGTTTGAGAAAGGAGTTATTCTTGAGAGAATTAATTAAGTGTTGTGTTAGGTAGTAGTTACAAAACGCAATTTTATAAATAATTAAATATTTTATATCTAAAATGGTAACAGATGGATATTTTCCCGAAAAAAGGACTAGGGAACAATTAAAAGAAAAAAGGGAGGCAGATTTTAATATATTAAGAGGGAAACCTGAACAAACTATTAACCCAATTACAGGGCAGGGTTATAATACAATTGGATATGGTGATTCAGCTAAAAGAATAAGTTGTAGAAAATATCTAGATGACCCTTTGCAAGCACACCTTAGAGAAATGGAGATGAGAAATCCGTCTGAAAGCATTGATAATAGGTCATTAGTTAGAAAAGTAGGTGATTGGCTACATTATGTTGGAAGGGCAATTGAATGCCAAGATTTAGACAATGATTTTTATATTTCTAAAGCACAAGAAAAAAGGTTTAAAGATCATCTAAAATTTAAACACACCATAATTGACATTACTGATTTTTTAGATAAAAAAGATATCAAAAAATATGATAAGAAAGAATATTTGACTCCTAAAGATTTGAATAAAAAAATTAATTAATTAATTAATTA
>JBFKKL010000132.1:0-2349 GCA_041631255.1 Candidatus Woesearchaeota archaeon
CATACTTGAAAGAATTCCGAATTAATACCTATTTTAAAAAATTTACAATGGGATAATGTTAAATTTACATTTGATAATTATTCAAGAGTCTAATTGTTATGGAACTGCCTCAAGCTAAATCTCTTATCCCAGAATTTGAAATTGCGTTAGATGCAGCTATAAAGGCAGGAAAAGAGATTATGAAAATTTACAAGACTGATTTTGAATCAAAAAATAAAAAAGATAATTCGCCAATTACCATTGCAGATTTAAAAAGTAATAAAATAATTAAAGATGCCTTATCAAGCACTGGTTGGACGATTCTTTCAGAAGAAGACAAGGATGATAAAATTCGATTAAAACAAAATAGAGTTTGGATAATAGATCCGCTTGATGGAACTACTGATTTTATTAACAAAACTGGAGAATTTACTGTCATGATTGGATTAGTAGATAGGAACAAACCATTTTTAGGTATTATTTACTGGCCAGCTGAAGATACCATATTTGCTGCGCAAAAGGGAAATGGTTCTTGGATGTATGTAAAAGGTTCTTGGAAAAAAATTAGTACAAGTACGATTTCTAAACTTAGTGAATGCAGGGCAGTAGGAAGCAGACATCATCTATCTGAAACTGAAAAAAAAATATTGGAAAAACTTCAGCTAACTAAATTTACAAGTATAGGTAGTTCCTTAAAGGTGGGAAAAATAAGCAACGGGGAAGCAGATGTTTATCTAACAACTACAAAAAAAATGAAAGAGTGGGATACTTGTGCGTCTTATTGTATAATTTCAGAAGCTGGTGGAAAAATGACAGATATGCGTGGAAATGATTTATCATATAACAATAAAACTGTAAACCACGAAAAAGGGATTCTTGTAACAAATGGTTTAGTTCATGATGGCATAGTAGAAGAATTTAAAAAATTAGAGTAGGTTTTTTTCTTTAAGATAGTTTTGGATTGTAGCTACGCTTTCCTCAAGTGTCTGATTATCAGTGTCAACTACTAAATCTGGATTGGGAGGCGCTTCATAGGGATCATCAATACCTGTAAAGTTTTTGATTTCGCCTGCTCTAGCTTTTTTGTACATGCCCTTTACATCACGCTTTTCACATTTATCTAATGAACATTTCACATATACTTCAGAAAATTTTTCTCCCGCATCGATAACTTTTCTGGCATTTTCTCTATTTACAATATAGGGACTAACTAGTGACACTCCTACTGGAACCTTATGCTTCAAAAGAAGTTTTGCCAAGTGAGCAACTTTTTTGTTGTGCTCATCTCTTCCTTCTTTTGAAAAATCTTTTGGAGAAAGCCACTCTCGTAATTCATCTCCATCTAATACGGCTAAATTTGGAATAGTATCTTGAAGTTTCCTAACAATAGTAGTTTTTCCTGAACAAGGAAGCCCTGTCATCCATAAGACAAATGTCATTATACCAGAAAAAAAATTTTCACATAATAACTTACCCATTTTGTATTGACCAGATAATGTTAAATTTAGTTCAGATGCGATTCTAAATGTATGGGGGAGCTAGAAGAATTTGCAGAAGCATTACTTGGTCAATTATCTGTTGAAATAAACGAAGAAAAAGAAATCTCAGAATTATTTTCAAAGATAAGTGAAGATTCTAGTTTTAATGTAAAATTTGATAATCTTGAAAACATTTGTCAGGAGGTATTTCCTCAAATGGCTAGGAAGATAGAAGAGTTCATTGGGATTCCAATTTTACCAATTTTGAAGCTAGAGTATTTAGATTTAAAAGATTTTAAAAAAATGAAGGGAAAAAAAGTCTTTACAACTAAAGAAGCAAGACAATATGTCGATGAATTATTTAGTGCAGTTGCTGATGAAGATGTCGAAAAAATTGCTGAGTTAATTAAAAGAGATACTGTAAAATTTCTTACATATTCAACCTATGCCAAAGCCTACATCTCAAAGGTTTCTACAACATATGGTGATTTTTTAGATTCTAAGATATTTCTAAATAAATTTATTCTTGGAAGTTATCCAGAAATAATTTTGTATAAACAAGGACCCCCATTTGATTTAAAGTTCGATAAAGTAAAATCAGGATATTATGGTGCTTTAAAAATGACGGTTTTAGAAGAACAAATTCATTCATTACAGCAAAACTTACATGACATTAACAGACAGTCCGTAATTCAAGTTAATAGTATCAACGAAGAGCTTGCAAAAATTATTTTAAATTTGGATGATTCTGTAATAGATAGTTTAACTGAATATCTGAAACTTCAACCCGTCCCAGATGATTTTCCAACTGCAAAGAGGGCTAATCTGTTTTTTATGTTAAATCCTGATAATTTTATTGTCAATGTACTAGGACCCGATGTAATGACATTTA
>JBFKKL010000133.1:0-2347 GCA_041631255.1 Candidatus Woesearchaeota archaeon
ATACTTCAAAACTTCATCCCCTGCCTTTCTTATTGACTCATAAAGAATTGAAAATTCTTTGGAATATTTCTTATCAACTTTTAATCCCATTTAGTTTTCCAGATAGTTACTTTTCCAACAGTTTGTGTTTGAGTACTATGAAACAAATCAAAGTTTTCAACCCCATAACCATTCAAATAAAATAATTTCGTAAAAAGTGAAGTTCCTAAAGGATTTCCTGCAAATAATAATTGGTACTGTCCATTAGAACCTGGTATCAAAACAAGGTCAAATAATCCATTCTTATCAATCTCTTGAACAACATACCCATCAACTGAAGGGTAAACTAATCTTGAGAAAGTAACTTCTTGAGCTAAAGTACTCTTAACTTCTCCTGAAATCAAATCAATTGAAATTCCTCCATTAGCACAAACTAAAGAAGAATTAGTCTGACTACAACTTTGAGTTCCTGCATATCCTGGATAAGGTGCAAACCATTGATTAAGTAAATCTTCTCTTTTAATATTCTCTGATTTTGATCTTTCATCTATTGCTCGAAGCTCAGAAACATACCTCTCTATAATAGTTTCATTTTCATCAATATCCAAAGAAATTTGAGACGTAGATTTCTTCTGGTAGTTATCAAAAACGTATTTTTTAGTAAAATCCCATGAACCCCAGTGCGCCCAAACAGCACCTTTTCCAACCATATCTGCAGAAGTTACTAAAAAATTTTCACTAGGATCCTCACATGAAAGATAATTCATTGTTTCCTCAATTTGCGAATCCGTAAATTCATAATATTCATTATTTTGTAAAATACTAATTGTTTCATTCCTTTCTTTCCCAAAAGTTTGATATATAATCTTATTTATTTTAACAGCATCAGCTGAAGTTCCAGAAGTGAATGAAAGCATAGTATCATGGGCTTTATTTCCACCACAAACAAGCATTCTCAAAATATCATGAGAGACTGCTTCTTCACCTTCCATTAGGAGTTTTCCAACCCAATGAGATTGTGGGGTTGTCTGTGAAGCTCCATCAAAAGTAACTCTTCTTTCTGAAACTGTTGCAAAAAAATGCCCAAAATCCCACCAAGAAGTTATAATAGCATCCTCACTAGAGTTGTCTCTAATCTTGTACATTGATTCATACCAATTATCATCAAAGTTTGGCAAAGACCCATCTGAAATCCTGTATGCATTTTGAGCTTGTGGCATAAATAAGAACATAAAAAATATAGTAACTATGATATATCCTCCAATTTGTTTTCCAAGATCAGTTTTAGGACTAAATTCTTTTTGGAAAAATAAATTAATAACTAAAGCAATATAATAAATTGCCATCCCTAAAGCCAAAGCAACAGCCGGGGCCATGAGTAAAATAAAACGAACACCGTTAAGACTCATATAAACTGTTCCTGCAAGCCAGATTGAAACTAGTATAGATAGAAAAACTCCAAATTCAGTATCTCCTGAAAACAGTCTAGTGACTAAAGCAATACTAATTGGTAAAAAAATTAATCCAATATATAAATAAGACAAATTAGCAGTTAATGAAATTAAACCTTCTAAATTCATAAATAAATAAAACCAAATTAAACTTAAAAAGACAAGAACAATTTTCCAAATTTTATTTTGTTTTTTCTCAGATCTGAAGTCTAAAGAAGTAAAAAGTAATCCTAATAATGCAAGCAAAAAAACAATTTCTCCACCTATACTTGAAAATACTTGACCAATAGATGCCTGGTTCAATTCTGCAACTGAAGAATATACATTTGGCCAAATTCTATTTTGTGAAATTGATGCAATTCCAGATAAAGAACCAGTGAAACCGCCAATTGTTGCAGTTAAAATATTTTTTGAAGCTAGCAAATAAGTAGAAATAAATGAAGAAATAACGAAAAATAAAAAAGTAAAAGACGAATTAATTAACTTTATATTTACTTTTTTATCAAGAGCTTTTTTATTCATAAAAAATATAATAATTAAATAGCCGATAAATCCAATTAAAGATAAACAACCAAACACAAATATAAACCAAGCTGGCGGCCAAGTCCACATAAAAAGGCCCATTGAAAAACCTGCCAAAATAGAAAGTGCAAGGTTCCAAAATAATTTTTTTGAGTAAAGAGAGTAAACTAGAAAAACAATAATTAATAAAGGGAAAAAAACATTGTAAGCATCAGTATCAACAAATCCTGCAACAGTTCTTGAGACAAAGGTTCCTACTGAAACTAAAAATAAAGAACTAAAAAAGGCAATAATGTCATTTGAGAATCTTCTAAGCAGTAAAAAAAAAGGGATTACACTAAGCATTGCAATAATTGCAGATAATGCGAATACGGCTGAAGTTTTCTCACCAATAG
>JBFKKL010000134.1:0-2339 GCA_041631255.1 Candidatus Woesearchaeota archaeon
CTAATTGTAGAAAAATTACTTGGTAGAAATCTTTTTCATGTTTACAGTTAATTCTGGCAAATCAGCTTCGACTGTGAAGGTTTCTCTAGATGAGTCATATATGTAATACACTTCTTGTGTTTCTTTGGAGACTGTAAAACTAATTGTCTTTTCTTCATTAATCGTTAAATCTATATCCTTACATCCATTTTCAACACAGATTGTTAAATCATTTATTTGAAAATTATTTGTGTTCTTAACATTACAATTTAAAACATTATTGGGAGAACTTATTTTGATACTGCAATCAAATTCTATTTCATTTGAAGTAAATGTTGGTTTGTCTTCAACGTCTTGAGGCAATTCTGCTTTACTCAAAATTTCATTCCCTTCTTTAACTTTCAAATCAAAAGTTTCTTTGACAAATTCATTGTAAATTGTGAATGGAAAAGTGTATATGTATCCTTTATCTAATTGAGGTATTTCATATCTAAAGAAAACTACTTTTTTTTGATTAGGTTTTAGGATAATCATTTTCATATCTGAATCAATTAGTTCGATATCTTTAACTTTGGCTAATTGTAGAAAAATTACTTGGTAGAAATCTTTTTCATTTTCAACTTCAACTTGTACATATCCAAAACTGGTTGGAGCTAAATTGTTTGATCCTGAAACTCTTATGTTATATCCTGGATCAAATATATTGTCTTTTTTGTCAATAACTTCGAAATTATTTTCAACATTTAAGCTTCCTTTAACTAAATCGAAATTATATCCTGAAGCATTAATTTCAACACTTGTTGATCTTAGAAATGCTGACCTGTCAACTACAATGTGTGAAGCGTCAACAAATCCATATTGATTATAAGTTAAATCAAAAGGAACCCATTCATCGCCGATTAAAACTTCGGCCCAAGCGTGACCTCCCCAATTTGAGTTTAAATAGTTAACAAGCTCTTCTGAATTTGTATATGCGTGTCCAGTCACAACTCTTGCAGGGATTCCTAAAGACCTTAACATTGAAATATAAAGGTGTGAAATTTCTCTACAAACTCCTTGTTTTGATTCGAAAACTTCAGTTGATGCTTGATTAGGATTTGCAGTTAGAGTTGATAAATCGTAATCAATATCTTCTCTAATCCATTTAGCAATTTTACTTGCAACTATAAATACATCATCTTCGCCTTCGGCAAGCTGTGTTGCTTGAGCTTTAATTTTTGAGTTTGTATCTATATACTCTCCAAATTTTAGGAATTGTTTGTATTCTTCGTCAATATTTTTTATTGGAAAACTTGTTTTGGAGGATACTTCAGGCCTATGCACTAAACTTTGAATTATGAAAGTATTTTCAATTTCATTTTGTGAGAAAATTTCATTTTCATTAAAATCAAAAACTATTGTTTCTATATCTGCATTATTTTGAATTCCATAATTTGAATGGCTTGTTTCAAATGAGTTTATTGCTTGTGCTTCTTCAATATTTTGAGGGTAAAAATATGAAATCACTTTAAATGAGTTGATTTTTGATTTATCGTCTTTATCTACTTCAAAAGAAATTTTATTATTAATCTCAATTTTCAGATAGTCATAATCGTTAATATTTTCTGCAGCGTATAAATTAAAGTTAAGAGTTAACAATACTAGAAACAATAGAATTATTTTTTTGAATAACATTACTTAAGTTTCGTTATGAATATTTATAAATATTCTCTTAAAGAAAAAATTATTTTATGAAAAAGGCTCAAGGGGAAATTTTTGGAATTGCATTATTTTTTGTAGTTTTAATAGTTGGTCTTTTAGTTTATAGTCAAATAAAAGCTTTGAATCCTGATTTGGACGAAGTGTCACAACAGTCTTCTGAGTATAAAATTTTGGCAGCTGAAACGATTTTAGGAATTAAAAAAATGAGTACGGGTTGTGAAGTTCAAAATGAAAGGGATAGTATTGAAGATTTAATGAAGATGTGTTATGATTTAGCGATTGTTCCTAGTTCAAAAGTTATGAGGGATTGTGGAGATGGAACTAGGAAAGACATTTGTAAGTTAGCAATTGAGAAATTTAACCAATCTTTAAATGCTTTATTTAATAGTGATCCAGATAAGGCAATTATAGGTTCTATTCCATATGTTGTAAGGTTCCATTCGCCAGATTTTGACAAAGATGAATTTTTCATGGACCCTGGAACTTATAATGAACCTCTGGTTTTAACGAATATGCAAGATGTAGATTCAGAAGAAAACTTTTTCTTGAGTTTTGATGATGCAACAGAACCAAATTATTACTCTAAACAAGGATACAAAAGAATATCTGCTGACCCTCAGTTTATAACGACAGGAAGAAGATCTATTGAAATTGAAGTA
>JBFKKL010000135.1:0-2304 GCA_041631255.1 Candidatus Woesearchaeota archaeon
AGCACAAGTAAATGAAGTTTTATGTAAAATTATATGTCATAATATCTGTGTTGTTATACAAGAAATGAAAGGACTAGAAATTAGCCCTTCTACCTCTTTTCAACCGATAAACCCTATTTATTCATAAAATTAAAAATTCTTTTTTTGATAATTCTGCCTATAAAGTAGGACACTTGCCTCTAAAGTCAAGTGTTTGCCCACAAAGTAACACAATTGCCTACAAAGTCGTAGGCAACGATAACTTTATAGGCAAAGCCTAGATTAGTTTTAATCATGAGAATTAAACAAATACCTGAAGACTTTGTAGTTAGAGAACTTTATGACTTGGAAAAACTTAGACAAAAGCCTCAGGAAAAAAGACCATATTATTATTTTTTATTTACTAAAAGAGATTATACACTTCTTAAGGGAATTGAAAAATTAGCAAACGTTTTTCATATAAGTCGAAAAAATATACATTTTGCAGGAACTAAAGATAGAGTAGGAATTACCACTCAATTGATTTCCATGTCAAATATAAATTCAAATTTTATGAAAAATGTCGATTATGTTAACGAGAAATTAGACGACTTTAATTTAGAGTATGTAGGAGAATTTCCTTGTAGACTTAATTTAGGTGATAATTTGGGAAATAGTTTTGAAGTTGTTGTTCGAGATTTAAATAGTGAAGAAATAGATAAAGTTAAAGAGAAAGTTGAATTAATAAAAAAACAAGGAGTTCCAAACTTTTTTGATTCACAAAGATTTGGTTATGCAGGAAATTCTCACATTGTTGGAAAATATATTCTACAAAACAAAATAAATTTAGCTGTAAAGGAGATATTAACTTCTCTTCCACCTAAATATCAGGAAAATCATAAAGAATTTGTAGATTTGGTTCTAAAACATTGGGAAGATGTAGTTCAAATGAATGTTTCAGTTATTGAAAACTTGATGCAAAAAATACCTCAATTTTTGAAAGGTGAAAAACAAATGCTTAATCACTTAAAACAAAGAAAAAATGATTTTCCTGGTGCTTTAAGACTTCTCCCAAAAAAACTTAGAACGCTTTATATTGGAGCATATCAAAGTTTTATTTTTAATGAAACACTAAAATTTCTAGATGAAAACTCTAAACTTAGAGAGTATACTGAGTTGTCTTTGGTTAATACAGATTCAAAGTTTGATTCGAAAGTTGAAAAGTTTATACTGCAATTGCTTAAAAAAGATGAATTGGCTTTAGTGTCATTTGATTTAAATTTTATGCCAGAACTTAAACCTATTGAGTCTAAAAGAGAACTTACAATAAAACCTAAAAATTTGAGTATTAGAAACTTGGAAGATGATGATTTAAATGAAGGAAAAAAGAAGATTAAAGTTAGTTTCGATTTAGATTCTGGAAGTTATGCAACAAATTTAATTAGTTATATTTTTGATTAGAAATAAATCCAATAAAGAGTAACTGTTGTAGTAAAAAGGCAAAGAATTGATAATGGCAATCCAACTTTGAAAAAATCTCTAAATTTATATCCTCCGGGTCCGTAGACTAATAGATTTGTTTGATAGCCAGTAGGTGTTAAAAAACTACATGATGCTGCGTAAGCTACTGTTAATACGAAAGGTATTGTATTCACATTTAATGCTATTGCTAAATTTAATGCAATTGGAAACGTGATTGATGCTGCCCCAATGTTAGTTATAAATTCAGTTAGGATATTTGTTACAATATAAACTCCAAGAAGTATTCCAAAAATGCCTAAAGGTTCAAAAATGAGGAGTATGCTCTTTGAGAGATATTCTGCAGTTCCAGTTATAATCATAGCTTTACCAATTGCAATTGCAAAAACTGCAATTAGTATTATGTTCATGTCAATACTTTTTTTAAGTTCTTCAAGAGAGATTACTTTAGTTAGTAAAAACAAAGTTACAACAATGAAAAGAGCTTTGAATAATGGGACTATTCCAAATGTTGCAAGGAAAATTGCTAAAAGAGATGACCCTATGACAAAGGAAGTTTTAGTTTTATTGAAATCTGTAATTTTTTTTGGTTTAGAAATCACATAATAATCTCCATTTTCATTTTTCCAGAAATTTTCAGAGATTGTTAGTAACAATGAATCTCCTGCTTTTAGAATTGTGTTACCAATTTTACCTGAAAGTTTTTCACCGTCCCTGTGGATTCCAATAATTGCAGCATCATATTTTGTTCTAAACATAATTTCGTTAACTTTTTTGTTACAAAATGAGGAATTTTTAGAGATTACAATTTCAACAATATCTAATTCATCTGTTTTTTTTCTAAAATCTGACCCAACAAGAGTTATC
>JBFKKL010000136.1:0-2292 GCA_041631255.1 Candidatus Woesearchaeota archaeon
AACTATGAAAAATTCAAAGAGATTATTGAAAAAATTGATGTCGAAGGAATTTTGGATAAACTTGAAGAAGCAATTGGATGTGAGAAAATTAGTTAAGCACTAGGTTTGGGAGAATAAAGATCTATAAGCTCCCTTGCATCAATACTTAAACAATTCTCTTTTCCAAATCCAAGTAACTGTGCGTACTCAAATACATCTTCCATTTTGTAAGCCTCTATTTCTAAGAATTCAGGAATATGTTCTAAATCTTCGTGATACTTGTCAAAATCAAATTTTATACCAACATTTGGAATTTCATATCCGATTCTTGTTTTAGAAGACCTAGTTTTTTCTTTGTACCCTAAAACTCCTAAAAATTTTTTTGCTTCCTCAAAACTATATACTTTAAGTGGCGTTTCTTCATTACTTTTTGCACCTACTAAATGTAATCTTTTTTTATGTTCTATTATGATACCTTTATCCCCTTCACGCCTTAATCTTACAAACTCTCCCTTCTTATTAATATCATAGATTATAGAATCTAATCTCCCTTCAAAATATTTTCTTCCTCCAAGTCCAATTATTGTATTTTCTAATTGCAGTCTGTTAATTTCCAATATTTTTACTTCAATTTCATTCATTTTAATTCTTTTTTTTCTTAAATATTTTTTTGATAAAATTATTTATTCCTTTTTGTTTCTTCTCTTCAAGCTCTTTGATATTTTTATTCATCATTCTTGTTTTTTGTTCAAGGTGAGAGAATATTGTTTTTAATGTATACTCTTTCCAATTTTTATTCAAATGATAAATAGGTAAAAATTGAATTCCACATTTTTTGAAAACTTCTTTTTTATGTTCTGCTGATTCTCTATAAGCTTCATTATGGTTGTACATTCCAAAATATTCAATTACTACTTGATATTCTTTCAAATAAAAGTCAGGATACCAGATTTTTACTTTATCATAATCATAAAGTGCAATTGGGAATTCATGTTCGAATTCTATCTCCATTTCAGTTAGAAATTTCGCAATTTCTAATTCTCCTTTACTAGGGTATTCTATGCCTTTAAATTTATATGTTTTCATTTTAAAAAATCACCTTTTTAATTTTTGACAGAATCATTTTATGTCGACCTCAATACTTACAGGACAATGATCTGATCCAAAAACTTCATTATGGATCTCTGCAGTTTTAATATTATTAATGAAACTATTTGAAACCATAAAATAATCAATACGCCATCCAACGTTTCTTTCTCTAGCTCCACCTCTATATGACCACCATGAAAATTTTTCTTGATCAGGAAAGAAATATCTAAAAGTATCTACAAATCCTGATTTTATCATGTCCTCAAATCTTTCTCTTTCTTTATCTGTAAATCCTGCAGATCCAGGTTTCTTTTCAGTTGTCATATTCGCTTTATCATTTCTAACATCTAATTCTTTATGAGCAACATTTAAATCTCCACAAAATATTACTGGTTTTTTCTCTTCTAGTTTCTTACAATGATTTAAAAATTGTTTGTCCCAACTATTATATCTAATATCAAGTCTAGATAAATCATCCTTAGAATTTGGAGTATAACAGGTTACAAGAAAGAAACTATCAAATTCTGCTGTAATCACACGTCCTTCATTATCAAGTTCATGACCTATGCCTAAAGTTACATTAATTGGTTCTATTTTGGAGAAGATAGCAGTTCCTGAATATCCTTTTTTTTCAGCTGAGTTCCAATATTCATATTTGTAACCTATTTTTTCTAATAGGTGGTCCACTTGATCAGGGTGAGCTTTAGTTTCTTGTAGGCAAAAGATATCAGGATTCATTTCTTTAATTGAGTTTATAAAACCTTTATTCATAACTGCTCTTATTCCATTTACATTCCACGACACTAATTTCATATTTATTTTCTTCTTTTACTTATTATAAAGATTTTTATTCTACTACACTCAAATGGTTCTTTTTATTTACATGTAAAATATTCTCAGCAATACTTTCAATAGTCTCATCGTGTGATACAACAATAATTTGATTTGCTGAAGATTCTTGTAATAATAACCCTAATCTTGAAACCTGTTCATTTGAGAATCCATCTGTTGGCTCATCAAGAATCAAAGTACTTAGCTTATTCTCTTTATTTGTAGAGTTTTCAATTAAATCTCTAAGTGCTAACCTATAGGCTAAAGCAAGCGAAGACTTTTCTCCTCCTGAGAGTTGTTTTACATCAATATCATATCCATTTTGTTCAACTATAATTGAGAATTCTTCATCTAGCCTTACATCAATTTCATTGTCTTCAATTAATTCTCTAA
>JBFKKL010000137.1:0-2287 GCA_041631255.1 Candidatus Woesearchaeota archaeon
TATTAACTTCAAAATCTCAAAAAAGAAGAAAATGGCAAAATTACATTTTGAATCTTCGTTAACAAACTCAGTTTCTAAAAGCTCTCTTAGACAATATAGGCCTAAGATAGAAGACATGATAGCTCCAATGGACAAGTTAGCTCAAATGGTAAAAAGCGGAGTTTCAGAATTGGAAATTAGTAAATATCTTGTAGCAAACCCAGTTATTCCCGATATGGCAGCTCAAGGAAGATATGATTTGAGTTTATCAAGAAGATCTCAATCTTATAAAGTATAAAATGGACTTATTAGGATTATCAAAATTATCAGAAATAAGAATTAGAGATTCACTTCTTGAAAGTATTCTTGGTAAAGGCAAATCAGAACCAATATTTCTGAATACAATAATCAATGGAATAAAAGAGCAATTAGATATGCAGAATTATAGGGTAAAGGAAGAGTTAGAGAAGCAATTGATTATTTAGAGAATAATCCCGTTACAGTAACTCCGCAAGGAGTTCCACTTTCTCTTTCTTATCAATATTCATTTAATTTTTAATAATAAATTTCATAATCAGGTTTTTCCTGAGTATAATTTAAATCAACTTCTCCAATTTCAGTTAAATCTTCAAGTTCATTCATCATAATTTTTTTTTCTGAAATTGTATATAAAACATTTTCAATATAAAGTGATCTTGAAACAGCTGAAGGTGAATTATAGTACCAATATTGTTCTCCAGATTTTTCATCATGACTAATTGTTCCTCTAAGCCCAATATTATCTTCAGTTATATCAAGTACATAAGCTCCCTGCCAGAACTCACGAGCTCTATAATAGTTATCATCTGATCCTTTGTATTCACGAACAGGAATCACAAGTAATTCTTTCTCTTTATCAAATAAAAATGCTTTATGATCATAAAGTGCAATTGAATCTGTCCACTTTCCTTCAATTACATATGAATCAACCAAGTCTGGCGATGTAACATCACTAACATCAAAAAGTGCAACTTTAATTCCTATAGTTTCCACACCTCCTCTATCATTCTCTTTAGTTTCCTTACCAATTCCAATTATGTGGTTCTCATCATATGGATGTAGATAAGTACTAAATCCTGGAAGTTTTAATTCACCTAAAACTTCAGGAGAAGTAGGTTCACTTAAATCGATTATAAAGAATGGATCAACTTTTTTGAAAGTTACCATATATAATTTATCTCCGATAAATCTTGTTGAATAAATACTTTCATCTTCTGCAATTTTTTCCAAACTCCCAATAGTTTCCATATCAGAATTTAAAACATAAACATTATTGTATTGTTCACGTCCCTCTCCAGATCTCCAATAAGTTGATGTTGTTGCAACACGTAAGTTATTATCATACTCATCAAGTGAAAATTGATTTAGAAGATTACCTTTAATTTCACCTGCATTTACATATTCAATTTCTCCATCATTTAAAGAGAATTTTCTAATAACAGTTTTTTGTCTTAACTCTTCTTGGCTTACATAGTATTTTTCAAGTTCCTCAGCAATATCTTCAGCTAATCTATCTTGTTCTTTTTCACTTAATGAATTATATTCTTCTTCTAGTATTTCAGCAATTTTTTCATATAATTTATCTTTTGCAATAGTTTGGGAATCATCAGTTATGAAATTTAGAAACTCATCTTGAGCTTTTGAAGATAATAAAGGCAAAACAATTTTTTCAAATACTACAGACCTATCTTCATATGGAATTTCTTTGTTATAAGCTAAATACATATTATCTTTTGACATGTAAAGAGTTGTTCCATATCCAAGCATCAAAGTTTCAGAAGATAAAAGTTCATCATTAGTTATATCAATTCCAACTACAGTATGAAACAGATACGAAGTAGGTAAGATGTCATCAAAATAGTAAACTGATGGTTCAGCAATTCTAGTATCATCTTTTAATATAATGGGAAGTTCAGGACTATCATAATAATAGTTCATGTATTTTTGAGATATAACATACACTTTATCACCAATCATTCTTGAATCATAATAATTTCCTGAAAGACTGTACTTTGAAGTTTCTTTAATGTCTTCTTTTTCTTCAGTGTCAAATATGTAAACAACAGTTTTAGACTCATAGTAAGGTTCAGGTACAAAAGAATATGGAGATATTCTTGTTGATTTATCATAAGAGTTTACAAACACTACAAGTTTATCTTCATAAATAAACATGTTTGAAGGTTTTTCTTCAAATTCAATCGAGGATAATATTTCAGCATCTTCTGCAGGAGTTGCTTTTAGAACTTTAATCTTTTTCCCTGAGATAATA
>JBFKKL010000138.1:0-2282 GCA_041631255.1 Candidatus Woesearchaeota archaeon
AATGACTATATATGCTCTTAAGGAAACGCCAAAGCAATACGGCTTCTCATTCAACAAAAATGGAAAGTTAATTTATCTGATAGCACCCGTATTAATTTTGCCCATAACTTTTATTTTCTCTAAATCAGAAGCTTTCCAGAATACGTATCCATTCCTAAGCAATCCAAACTCTTTTATAGAGCTCATATGTTGGGAGGCAATATACTTAGTTCAATTCGCTGCGCTAGAATTTTTTTTTAGAGGGTTTATAGTTTGAAATAAATGGTTTTAAAATTGTATACTTTCTCAATTTTGGAATTTGTTTTGATGAACATAATAGAATATAATCAACATTAAACAATTTCTTAAATAAATTTGGAAAATTACCATTTAATCCTTTTATCTCTCCATCTAAAAATGAAGAAATAGTTTTTGATCTTTTTTTAAATAAAGTTTTAAGGTACAATTTTACACTTGGACTGATAAAATGAAATATGTCCTCTTTAGATCCAACATACTTACTTATGTGCATCGCATGAAATTCTTTTAATTTATAGTCCTGATTAGTAAAACTGAGTATTTTGACATTATATTTTTTGCTAAATCTTATTGCAATTTCATATGCCTGCCTATGATTTCCTTCGACTAAAGGCATTGTAAAACTATTTATTATTATAATTAAATTTCTTTTCTCCAATATATTTAAACAAACTGAATTAGTTTTATAAAACTTTTTTATTATCTTTTTTAACATAAACCGTCATAGAAGATAAAATTGGTTTATTAAAAGTTAATAATCTCAAAAAATGAGTCAAAAATACAAATAGTTTTTCTCTTATATTTAAGCATTTTTTTAAGTCAGTTTTCAATGGCATTATACCTGATCTCACTTTAACAATTTTCAATCCTACTTTTTTAAGAATAAAATTTAAAGTTCTAGGAGTATAATAAATGTGGTGGTCATAATAATAATAAAATCTATTTCTACCTTTTAATAAAACTTCTAGACTATTTTCACACCCTGTCTGTAAAACTATTAATCCGTCATCTTCAAGGAGGTTTAACATTTTCTCAAATTCTTTAATTGGATCAATAAAGTGTTCAATTACTTCTATTGCTAAAATCAAATCAAATTTTTTATTTAACACTACTTCACTTAAAGATGAGTTGATTACGTTCAAATTTTGTTTTTTAGCGAAAATGTAAGAGGGATAATAAGGTTCTATCCCTAAAGATTCAAATCCAAGTTGATTTGCAGCATTTAAAAAAAAACCCGGGCCAGTTCCAATTTCAAGAAAATTCTCTCCATTTACTTCATCCTTCAATTTTGATAAATAGTCTTTTGCATACTGATTCCATCTTTTATAATCATTTTTATATTCAGCTTCAGAATCTAAGTGATAGGGTAAATTTTTACCCTTTTCTCTAAAATTTATTAGATAAGCATTATAAACTAAATTGCAATCATTACACCTGACAATTTTTGAGGGGATTTTATCAGTTTTAACAATAAACTTCAATAATCTTTTTTTGGATTTACAAGCAGGACAATTCTTAATTTTTATTATTGAAAATTCTTTCATCACTTTTCACTTAAATATATCTTATTCAATAAATTAGATAATACTATACTTACTGCTTTATCGTCATTGTTAATTCTAATTATGTTATATTCTGAGCTTAATTTATTTATTTCCTGCTGTTGAGAAATTACTTTCCTAAGAACATTTTCTGTAGGTTTCCTTTTAACCAAGACTTCTGGGCTAGAATATAAAAAATAGATATTTGGTTTAGGATATAAGTTTCTAGCTAAAATTAGAACTAAAGAATTCTTAGATCTTGGATCCTGAATAAATATATCTATGAAATATCTATCAAAAACAATATTTTTACCTAGTAACGAATTGAAATAAGCAATTAAATACCTAGTAAGATGTTCAAAAAAATAATTTAGGTATATTAACTCTTGATTAAAGGATATTTTTTCTTTTCTTGTTTTTCTAAAATTATCAACAACTTTTTGACCTTTTTTAGTATTTCCATAGTTTGCTATAAATTTACTTGTTGGTAATAAATGATTTTTCCAACCTCCATAAATAACTTTAAATCCATATTCATTTTTGAGAATGTCTGAAAATAAAGATTTACCGCTCCCGTCCGGACCAACTAATACAATTATTTTCCCTCTCCTATAAGAAAATAAATATTTTAAATAATGTACAATAAAATTATAGGTCAAAAGTGGATTATTAAGGAATAATCCTCTATACAATAGAAATCTAGATAATTTTTTCTTTTTATGT
>JBFKKL010000139.1:0-2221 GCA_041631255.1 Candidatus Woesearchaeota archaeon
ATATCATCAAATATATGCTCTAAAAGAGAGATATTTGATTCGGCTTCTGGCAACGTTTCCAAAATTTCGTCATATGTGATGTAACCACGTGCTGTATGCTCGGCTACAAGCGCATTGACAATCTCCATCTCATTAAATGGATCTGTTATGGGACTCATATGCAATATATTCCTTTTCTTATCATTTTTTGGAATATAAACTTCTTCCCAAAAGAACTAACACAACTAAAAATAACAAAAAGATTAACACTTTTAATTTCTTACCAAATGACTCATCTGAAAGTTCTAGTGAGAAATCTTCTCTTTGATCTAAGGAAACTTCTTTTTTTATCGTATAATTTATTGTAGTTGGAGCTTTTTCAATATTCCATGCAATAAGTGGATCTGCTTCTAAAATTTCGTATTCTAATTCTGAGTCAATCAATGAATTTTTATTTTCTTCAGTTAATTCTGCAATAACTTCTTTTGGAATAAATTGTTTTACTACAAAATTCTCTTTTTCCGAATCGATTTTAATACTAATTAAAGTTGAACCGTCTTCATTTACTTTGAAAGATTGTGATAAAGAACCTTCAGTTGAAATATAAATATTTGAGACTTCAGTTGAAATTACTTCTCCTTCCCTTGTAATTTTTGCAATTAAAACATAATTTTCTCCTAAATCTTTTCTAACATCACAAATAATTTTTGAAAAAAAAGTTGTATCTTCAAATCTTAAAGTATTTTCGCAGACTTTTTCTAAATTAGATTTGCCATTTGAAATTTCTAATGTGAAAATATCTCCATTTTGAAAATCTTCCTCTTTATCTAAAATATAAGTTACTTTGTATGACTCAAGTTCTTCTGAACTGTCGAACTTAAATAACTCAATTTCATAAGTACTAAAACCAGTTGCAATTAGCAGATAGAAAATTAAAAGAAAGATATTTTTTCTCATAACAAAGTTTTCAAGAATTTTTATTTATAAAATTTTGTTGTATCTACAGATATAGGTTTACCTAAAAATAAAAAAGTGAGGTTTATAAAGAAGCAATTATTAGAAGAGTTAGGTTTTAAAATAAAGTGGCAGAACAATTTCGAGAAGCGGTTGCTGCCATCATCATAAATAAGGACAAGAACGTTTTGATGTGTGAACATGTTTGGATTGATGATGCATGGCAAATGCCTCAAGGAGGATTAGAAGAAGGTGAAAGCGAGGAAGAAGGACTTCTTCGAGAATTAGATGAAGAGCTTGGTTCTAAAAAGTTTAAAATTATCTCTAAAATGGAGGAACCATTAGTTTACAAATTTCCTTTTTATCTAAAAGAAAAATATGACTTCGATGGACAGATACAAAAATATTTTCTAGTATATTTTTATGGAGATGATTCTGAAATCAGATTTGATAACCAAGAAAAACCTGAGTTTAAAAACTTTGAGTGGGTACCATATGAAGAACCTCCATTAAGAGTTATATATTTCAAAAAATTATCATATTTAAGAGCACTTGAATATTTTGAAGAAGAAGTTAAAAAACTTGATGTAACAAAAATTAAAATTTAAATAAATCTTGTCAAATCATCAACTGAATTAATTTCGTCCAAATTTTTATCGTCTCTCAAAGAGATTATTCTTGGAAATCTTAATGCAAACCCCGATGAATAAAGTGAAGATTTTTGTATCTCTTGATACCTTACTTGAATCACAACTTTAGGTTCAAATTTAATCACGTTGTTTTCTTCTGAAATCTTTATAGGTTCTAAGAGAGAAGTTAACTTCTTTAAACTTGCACCATCTTCGCCCAGTTCTTTAATACCTGACGAAACCTTTCCAACTTCTAAAAACTCTTCGTCATCTTTAACTGCAACAATAAATGAAGAATAAAATCCTGCTCTTTTACCTTTCCCATGTTCTGCGCCAACAATTACTAAATCTAAGTCCTCTTTTGTCTCTTTTAGTTTAGCCATGGCCCCCGTTCTTGATCCTACTTGGTATGATCTTTCTAGAGATTTTACCATTAATCCTTCAACACCTGCTTTTTGTGACTCTTCAAAAAAAACTTGTAAATCATTTGTGTTTTCTATATACTTTGCTTTTGTTGGGGCAAAAAATAAATCGCCCTCATATTTTTCAATTGATTCTTTATTTTTGAATTTGAAAATTTTTTTATTGTCTTTTTTAGATATTATAACATCTTTATTATCTTCTATAATCTCTTCTTTAGAATTTTTCTTTTAAGTGAA
>JBFKKL010000140.1:0-2201 GCA_041631255.1 Candidatus Woesearchaeota archaeon
CAAGGTTCAAGAAATAGTTATGAAGCTACAATGCCCGATGTTTGCAAGTACTTATTTGAAAAAACTGGGCTAAAACCTAATTATGAAATATATGACAAATTCTTACCTTTTAGTGGTCTTTTAAATTTAGATGAAGTTGATGTTATTGATGAAGCATGGATAGAAGTTGCTAAAGAAGTTGGACTTGAAGTTGATATTTTGAAAAAAGAAGTTGAACCACTTGCTGGAATATATTCAATTGCTGATCATACAAGAACTCTTCTTTACGCATTAACTGATGGAGCCTTACCTTCAAACGTTAAGGGAGGTTATAATTTGAGATTAATTTTAAGAAGATCTTTAGAATTTATTGAAAAATTTGAATGGAATGTTGAATTATATGATGTAATGGTTTTGCACTCCGAAGAACTTGCACCACAATACCCTGAATTAAAAAATGAACTTCTAGGAATTAAGAAGATTATTGATCTTGAAAAAACTAAATTTAAAGCACACAAAGAGAAAGTGAATAATACAATCTCAATATTAGTTAATAAAGATAAAGAACTAGATATTAAAGAGTTTATCAAACTATATATTTCAAATGGAATTACTCCTGAGGATATTGGTGAAGCATTTAGGAAACAAGGTAAAAAGGTTGTCATTCCTTCAAATTTCTATACAAAAGTTACTGAATTTTTCGAAGAGAAAAAAACTTCTGAACTCAAGGAAAAAAAGAATAAACTATCTGAGTTTACTCAAGGAATTGAGCGCACCGAACTTTTATTCTATAAAGACACTAGACTTGAAAAAACAGATGTTAACATAATTAAAGAATTTGAATTTGAAAAGAAAAAATACATTATATTAGATAAAACATTATTTTATCCAACTGCTGGAGGACAAGCACATGATGTCGGATTTATTGGAGATAAAAAAGTTGTTGATGTTTTAAAAGTAGGACAAGTTGTACTTCATGTTGTGGAATAAGAATAAACTGAAATTAAAAAATCACACTTTAATGATTCAGGATTATTTGAACCAGTAAAATAAAATAAAATTTTTTTTTCTTGTGCAAGTTTTGCAAGCTCCATAAAATCAATCATTGCCCTAGTAATCTTTTCACTTCTAACCAAACGATTTCTTGCTTCATCAATTGAAGGAAAACCCAAATCATTTACTCCTCCATGAAGAAAGTCCCAGAAACATTGTACATAATTTTGAAGACAAATGTCTGAAACTTCATGTATCCCCAAACCTAAATTTGGGAAACTATTAATTAAATCATTTATTAGAAAAGTGTCCCTTAGTTGAATTTCCTGACTATAATCAAATGATTTTACAGCACTTTGATCTCTCCAAGAAAATCTGTTTAATTTTAATTTTTGGTGTCTAAATAAAAGATTTGAATAATATAGAGATTGTTGTAAAGAATGCCTTACTCTTGAGTTAGGATCACTTAATTCAAAGCCTAAATAATTATGAATGCAGTTTAAAGCAGAGTCTAAAATATCATCATAAAAAAACTTAACTATCCCTGGATCTGCAAGAGGATTTAATATTCCATTTCTTAAAAACCTATCTTCTAAATTAAGAACTTGTGACATTCATGTACTACAGAAAAAGAATTTTATAAACTTTTCTTATAGAAAGAAAAGTCCCCAAACTGAAACATTAATTCCTATTAGTGCTAAAACCCATAAAAGAATAAAAACAAATATAATTTGCATAATCCAAGCCAAAATGGCTTTTATCCATTTTAATCTAAACATTTCTCTGTAAATCCATACAAGAACAAAGAGTAATATTAATGTTAGAAATGGGACTCCTGAAAGAACAACTGATAAAATAGCAATTGCAAGACCAGTTAATATTGCTACTAAAAATGCTTTGAGCATAGAACTTCTTCCACCTAAAAGACTTACTGCCAAATGAAGAGGAAATGCTGATACTAGAAAAACTAATAGTAATGTAATTATTGTTGTTAAAATCTCTGCCATATATTTTTAAAAAAGATTAGAATATAAAAAGTTATTGTAAACTTTGAAGTACGTAATTATCCTTGCCAAATTTTTGTTTTGCATCATATAATGATAAATCAGCTAATTTGTGAATATCTTTCAAGCTAACATCCTCAATCATGGGATTAAAGTAGACAAATCCTCCACTTACAGTTATTTTCCTATCAGTAATTTCAGGATGCACAATTTCTCTTATTTCTC
>JBFKKL010000141.1:0-2191 GCA_041631255.1 Candidatus Woesearchaeota archaeon
GGTTGGAAAGTAACAATTGCAGCGTCTCCATTTCTAATGAAGTCTGGGTTGTCTTGAGCTTCTGGTGAAAGTTTCTTTGAAATTGCAGTTACTCTACATGAAACTTGAGCTGTGTGAATGTGAAATACTGGTGAGTATCCTACTGTAATTACAGATGGGTGGTTTAGAACCATAATTTGACCTGTAAATTCTTGAGCTAGTGTTGGAGGGTTTGAAATATCTCCTAAAACGTCTCCTCTTGCAATATCTCCTTTATTGTATCCTTTAGCTGAGAAACCAACATTGAATCCTGGTGGTGCTTCACTAACTTTTTCGTGGTGCATTTCTACATCTTTAACTTCTCCTGCCATACCTGTTCCTGTTTTAGCTGGAACAATAACACATTTAGTGTTTGGTCTCATAATTCCAGTTTCAACTTTTCCTACAGGCACTAAACCAATTCCTTTAATTGCGTAAACATCTTGAATTGGAACTCTAAGAGGTAGAGTTGTTGGTCTGTTAGCTGGTTCAAATGAGTTAAGTAGTTCAAGAAGAGTTCCTTCTTTCCACCAAGGCATTTTGTCACCTGCGTTAACTAGATTGTCTCCTGGAAGGGATGCAATAGGTACGTATCTAACTGATTTAAATCCTAGTTTTCCAACTAATTGGTTAACTTCTTCTTTAACTTCGTTAAATCTACTTTCAGAATAATCTTTCATATCCATTTTGTTAACAGCAATGATTAATTGGTCAATACCGAAAACTTTTGAAAGGTAAGCGTGTTCTTTTGATTGTTCGTTAACTCCGTCAGTAGCTGCAACTACAAGAACAGCAGCGTCAGCTTGTGAAACTCCTGTAATCATGTTTTTAATAAAGTCTGCGTGACCTGGAGCATCAATAATTGTAAATTCGTATTTATCTGATTCGAATTTCTTGTGAGCTAGATCGATTGTAACTCCTCTTTCTTTTTCTTCTTTAAGTCCGTCCATAACGTATGCGAACTCAAATCCTGCTTTACCGTTAGCAGCAGCTTCTTCTCTTAACTTTCTCATTGTTTGCTCGTCAATAGTACCAGCGTCAAATAAAAGTCTTCCTACAGTAGTTGATTTACCGTGGTCTACGTGACCGATAAATACAACATTAAAGTGTTCTTTATTACTTGCCATTTTAATATAATACAGAGATAACTCTCTTTAGAAAAAAGGAACTCAAGGAGTTTTATAAAGCTTTTGGAGTGATGATACGGGGTTTAGCTTTAGAATTTGAAAGATAACTAATAAAACTTATAATATTACCCTATTTCTAATTAATATGGTAAATAGGAGAAAAATTTTTTGGGGAATGGGAGGTTTTGCTTTATGCTCTACTATTCCATATCCAATTTTTAAAAACCTTTTAGTTGGACCTTTTGAGTTTTTGGAGCTTGAAAAAGTTAGAGTCTCTGAAAATAAATTCGAAAGTGTAACTGAGATGAAAACTAATTCAATACAAATTACTCCTGGAAGGATTTTGGAGATTCTACCCAACAAAAAAATGGAAAAAGAAATTCTTGAAATTTTTATTAGAGAATATAATCGGAGAGGAATTTTTGATGGGAAAGTAGGAATAGAAGCTTCTCAAACTAAATATGTTGTTCCTGAAAATAAAGAGGTTGAAGAATCTGTTAGAAAATATACTGAAAATGCAATTGAATTTATTAAAAACTCAAAGGAATTGGAGAAATTAATTACTCTGCCAGAGTTTGAAATTAAAGCGATGAATTCACAGATTAATCCGAGTGATTATCTTAATTCTTTATTTATTGGAAGTCATACATATATCCTGTATGAATTCAACTCCAAGGATAAAAAACTTAGAAATTTTAATATACAAGTACTTGAAAGAGAGCTTGCTTCCTATGGGTCTTTTGGATTTTTTGCAAATAGAGATAAAGATTTATACCATGCATTTATAGCGACAAACAATATAGGTTCAACTTTAGCAGGCCCATTTTCTGAATTAATTCCACTTTCTCCAGAATTTAGAAACTCTGTATGGGAATTGAATAGAAGAACTTCATTGGATAGAACATCTACTATAACTGAGACAATCTCTGAAAGTTTGACTTATACACTATTGCCTAAATTTTTGAAAGAAATGGGAAGAGAAGATTGGAAAGAACTTACAAATTTAAGTTATCAAAACATCTTAGACAATAAAGTTGGACATTATA
>JBFKKL010000142.1:0-2191 GCA_041631255.1 Candidatus Woesearchaeota archaeon
AACTCAATTATTTGAGGGTTTCAAAAATATGTTAACATTTCAAGTGTTACTTTATCTTTATTTTTTCAAGGAATTGAAACCTGGGATTATTACTGCTTGGTTTTTGATATTGTATAATGGCTTAAGATTTGTGATTGATTTCTTGCGTGAGTCTACAGTTAGTTTGCAGATTATTTCTATGGGCCAATTACTTAGCTTAGTATTTATGTTTTTTGGAATTTATCTTTTGAAGAAATCCAAACTCTATTCTTAATAAAAAATATTGAGAATGCTAAAGTTCCAAATATGTAAAAAAATGAGTTTAAAATTATTCTAAGGTTCTTATTGAATAATTCGATTTTGCTTAAATAAGATTCCTCTTTTATGATAATGTATTGCTTTGTTATTTGTGTAAGCTCGGAGTAATTAGGAGTTATTTCGTTGTTATTTATTTGGAAATAATTTTTATTTGTAGGAACATAAAATGAAATTTGTTCATTATTTTTTTTATATGAGTTAAGCATTTCTTTTGTCATATGTGTGTTTAAAGGATTATTTAATTTAATAGTTTCTTTTGAACCACCAATAATTTCAAATTTAATAAATTCATTATGCTCTTCATTTAAATTTCTCCTAATCATGTCTGAAAATAATTCTACACTTAATTTGATGTCGTTAGTTGTTTTTGCAGTTATTATCTCTGCTTTAACAAATGAAGGATCTGAATAGATTTTTTCAATTTCATTTGCAGTTTCAATATTTTGATTTAGTGTTCTAGTTAAATCATCTACGATTATGGAGTTATAATAGAACATTAGTATATATGAGCAGAAAAATACAAGAATTGAGAAGTATATAATTTTATCAAAAAAGACTTTATATTTCTCATATCTGAAAATTAAAAATGACAATATTACTAAAAATAATAAATCTGCACTTAAAATTTCAATTAATGTTTTTTGCGAATGTTCAACTATTGACGTTGATGTTGAGATGTCAACTCCTCCAATATTTGAAGATTTAGATGCGTGAATTTTAAGAGGGATTTCTATTCCCGGGAGTGAGTAGAGTGTTAGAATAAAAATTAAACTTGTTAAAAAAGTGATCCCAATGATTTTTGGAAGTATGTAATTGTTTTTTTGAATTAGATTGTAGAATATGTAAAAAGGACTAACCATTAATACAAAAAATATGAATAGTGTTAGAAAATAAATACTAATAACTCCAAAGCTTAATAATGGGTCAAAGTTTATGTTTTCTAAATCTTCATAAAGTCTTGAGTCTTCAAAATTTAAAACTGAGAGTAATGGTATGTGTTCAACTCCATTTACATTAAGAGATTCGAAGTAAAGTGTATTTTCAGTTCCAATTGTGTATGGGACAAGATAAACTCCTGCATCAACTAAAAGGTGTAGTGTTAAAAGAAATGATATTGCAATAAAAAACGTTTTCTTATCTGAAAAAAGAGAAATTAGTCTTGAGTAAAAACTATTTCCAGTATTTGATATTTGATTTGTAATTGATGCTAATTTTGAATTTGAGTGGTGGTGATGAATATAAGCAAAAGTGTAGTATAAAAACCCTAAAACTAATATTATTGAATCAACTGCTAGTGCAAACCATTCCATGAAAAAGTTAAATACAATAAATCCAAAGAATAGGGAAACTAAAATTAAAATGGACAATTCAATTATGGATTTAAAGTATCCTTCTTTTATGTTCCAAGATGCAATAAATGAATCTTTTTGAGTTTTTGTGTTAGCAATTAGTGCTATGCAGAGAACAAGTGTTAAAACAAAGCCTAAAACAAATGTTCCCCAAAGTATTGAATCTAAAGAAACATCTGATATGAAATTGAAGAAGAATTTGAATATTATGAATTGATTAGTTGGGTTATTTTGAGAATATAATAAGATTGATTTAGTTATACTAATTAAAGAAAATGCTAAGATAAAAAGTAAATCATAATTTTTGTGCCTTTCACCAATAAATATTTTAGAAAAGCTTGCTTTATAGAAAATATATCCAATAATTCCCCAAGATAAGAGTTTTTTGAAAAAATCTATGTCTCCGCTTAGTAAGTTAAGGAAATCGAAAATGTTTAATAGTATGAAAAAAATGAAATAAAATTGTATCAAAACTTTTTTTGAATTTAAAGTTGTAAAAGCATTTTGATAGGACATTGCTTTGAAGTGCCGGATGATCAGTCGCC
>JBFKKL010000143.1:0-2162 GCA_041631255.1 Candidatus Woesearchaeota archaeon
AGGGGTGGCAATCTATTCTTGACAACTTCAAGAAATATTGTGAATCTTTAAACTAGTCCATTAATTCCAAGATCTTTTTCGTTGTATTGAAATTTCTTATAGTAATTTCTTTGTATATTTTTTTAGATGCTAATTTATTGAATTTACTTTTTGTAAGTCCTTCCAGTTTAGTTGTCAAATAAATTACTCCATGGCCCAAATCTTTAAAATCCATTCCTTTATTCACTTCAATTTCATCAAACACTTCTTTTTGAGAAACTTGTGATCTAACAAAAGCAATGTACTCTCTTACATTATCTTTATTCCAGCTACTAGGAACTTCTTTTACAACTCTTTCAATTTCTTCTTTTGTTCTAACTAAAACTTTAGTTTCTATGTTAAAATGTGTCCAAACAAATTCCTCTATATCAAATTCATGTTTTTCTTTGTTCTCGTCCCTACTCTCAAAAATCACATTCCCACTTTGAATATATGTTTTAACATTAGTGTAGCCGTTCTTTTCAAACGCTTCTTTCAATCCAGACATTTTTATAATATTATTTCCTCCAACATTAATTCCGCGAAGTAGTGCTAAATATTTCATAGTAAATTCCAAACACCAACATTTATAAATTATTTTGAATTAATAACTCTTAGAAAGAATTGATATAGCTTTAAGCTCATCTTTATTTTTAATTAAATGGACGACCATTCAGGACACTTAAATCCTGATTTTAAGCTATTATCATCTCTATATATACACTAAAAAAATGGTAAAAATGTATGCATTAGGTGGTGTTGATGAAGCCGGACGTAATATGATGGCTTTTGAAATCGGAGAAGAAATCGTAATTTGCGATATGGGGTTACAATTAAGTAATTTAGTTCTATACAACGATGAAGTTGATAAAATGGACATGCAAGAAATGGTTGATAAAAATATCATTGCAGATCCAAAAATCTTAATGGAAAATAAAGATAAAGTTAAAGCAATTGTTGTATCACACGCACACTTAGATCACGTAGGAGCAATCCAATATATGGCTCAGTTATTCAATTGTCCAATTTATGGAACTCCATTCACAATTGAAGTTCTAAAAGTTCTTATGAAATCTCAAAGATCAGTTGCTGAACCACTTAAAAATAAATTTATTAAAGTTAATGTAAATTCATCATTCAATCTCCCATCAGGAGTTGAAGTAGAATTTGTAAACGTAACACATTCAATTCCTCAAACAGCAATTGTTGCAATTCACGCACCTGAAGGAATTGTTATGTACGCAAACGACTTTAAATTCGATAACAGGCCTGCTCTTGGGCAGAGAACTAATTATCAAAGATTAAAAGAACTCAATGAAAAAGGAATCAAACTTCTAGTAGTTGACTCAGTAAGATCAAATAGAAAGATCAAAACTCTTTCTGAAATTGTTGTAAAAGAAATGCTTAGAGACATCTTTATTGAAACTGACATTGTAGATACTAAAGGTGTAATTATTACAACTTTCGCATCTCACATTACAAGATTAAAATCAATTGCAGAACTAACAGATGAACTTGGACGTAAACTAGTTTTCATGGGTAGGAGTATTGCAAAATATGCTAAAGCGGCAAAGAATTCAGGAATTATTGATTTCAAAGAAAAAAACATCACAATTTGTGAAACACCTGCTGAAGTTAATAAATGGTTAGACATTATTAACAAGAACAAAAAAGAATACATTATTGTATGTACAGGACACCAAGGAGAACCTAACGCCATTATGTCAAGAATCGCTGAAGGTAAAACGCCTTACGAATTAAAAGAAGATGATAAGATTGTATTTAGTTCAGAAGTAATTCCAACTCAAGTAAATATCGAAGCAAGACAAATTCTTGATGCTAAACTAGAAACATACAGGTGTAAAATCTTCAAAGACGTTCACGTATCAGGTCATGCTTCAAGAGAAGATCATAGAGACCTTTTAGGAATGATCAAACCTAAACACATCGTTCCAGTTCACGGCCACGTAAGACTTAAAGAAGGTATGATTGAATTATCCGAAGAATTAGGATATGAACAAGGTAAAAATTTATGGGTTTTACCTGACGGAGGAGTTTATGAATTCGAATAAACTTTTTAGAAACAAATAATCTTTAAATACAACTTCTTTAGATTGTCTTTATGATAATAACATTCTTTGACA
>JBFKKL010000144.1:0-2156 GCA_041631255.1 Candidatus Woesearchaeota archaeon
ATTAAAATAAAAATAAAGTTCTGTGAACTTAGATACAATAAAAAAAACAAAGTTAGAACTTGAAGAATGTACCCAAAAATTAAAGCGTATTTTTTTACCTCTTTATGTTCTTCTTTTGTTGCTTTACCTAAAAGATGACCTGATAAAGTTAAGAAATAAAATATTAGAAAAAGAAAAAAAGAATTCATGGTATTATCTAGCTAATTCTTTTTCAATTAAATCTTTGAAGCTTGAATAATCAATTGCTCCAGGAATAAAGTGCTTTCCAATGAAGAATGCTGGAGTACCTGTGATTGAGTAAGAACTTCCTAGTTCTAATTCTTCATCAATCTGAATATCATATCTTCTTTCATTGTAACAATCCCTAAAAGCATCTTCATCTTCAACACCTGTTTTGATTGCAAAACTGTAGAACACAGCTTCCCTATCTGAGGCTTCAATCCAAGAGTTTCTATCTAAGTATAGTTTTTCACTATAAGCTCTCCAGTTATCTTGTTCAGCGGCGCAAAGAGCAGCATTGTGAGCGTCTCTAGCATTAGGATGAATATCTTCAAGAGGGAAGTTATAGTATACAAACTTAACTTTTCCTGTTTCAACATATTCTTCAAAGATTTTTGGAACTGGAGGTTCATAGTTTGGACTCTGAGCCCTAAAAGCCTCAAGTAGTTCTTCATTTCCTTCTGCAATACCACAAAAAGGACATTCATAATCTGAAAACTCGATAATTGTTAAAGGAGCATTTTCATCTCCTACAACTATAGCTGAATCAGTAACTTCTGGAGCATCAATTACATATTTAATTGGAACTAACATATCTTGAAGTTTGTAATATGGTGATTCACCAATAGTTACTTTTTCAAACGCTGAAGCTAACTGGGTTTCCCAATTTGGATCTTGTGTTACTTCTTCACTAAATAAGTAAACTGGTGTTGTTTTTGAGCCTAATGATGAAAGAATTTCTTTTCCTTCTTCACTATTTGCATCAATTTTTACCACATTTAAATCTGGGAATAGGTTTGCTTTAACTTGCTCAGCAAATAAATCTGTTTGACAAACAAGACAACCTGAATCTTCAATTACAACTAATTGTAATCCTTCTTGATCCTTTAATTCAGTTTCTTCCTTCACATCTTCTGAAGGACTTAATGTTAGTGCAATTCCAATTAATACTAATAGAATTAATAAAATTCCAATAAGAAGAGCAACTGTAATTCCCCATTTCTTTTCTTCAGTATTTTTCTTTATATTTTCAGGTTTTTTAGCTGCTGGTGTAGCTACTTTTGCCTGAGCTTTAGATGCTGACTTTTTAGTCGCAGCTTTCTTTTTTGGATTAGCTGCAGCTTTTTTTGGCGTAGATTTCTTTTTTGGCGCAGCTTTCTTTTTTTCTGCCATAGAGAAATCTAAAATTTAAACTTTAAAAAGCTTTTGATATTTAGAAAAAAGTTGAAAATAAATAAACTAAATTTAGATTAGGTCAATAAAAATTTTAAAAAATTTTTAAGAGTTAATTGAAGCTATAGCTTAAATTAGTTTAATTTCAATGTTAACTCCCGAAGGAATTTGAATTTTCATAATTTTACGTAATACTCTTTCGTTAATTTCGATGTCCATTAATCTTTTGTGAACTCTCATTTGATATCTTTCAAAAGATGCTTTTCCATCACCACAAGGAGATTTACGTGTAGTAATTTTTAATTTCTTAGTAGGAAGTGGAATAGGTCCTACAAGACCTACGCCTAGTTTTTCTGTTATCTCTTTTACTTCATCAATAAAACCATTAAGTTTCCCGATGTCGTCCCCTACTAGCTTAATTCTTGCCTTGCTCATTTTAATTAGAATTTAAGTTCTTTCTTAACTAAATCCATACATTGACCTGCAGCAACTGTTTTACCTGAGTCTCTAATAGCGAATCTTGCTAACTGAGGGATATCATCTCTCTTTTCAACAACAACTGGTTTTAGAGGTTGGAAAGTAACAATTGCAGCGTCTCCATTTCTAATGAAGTCAGGGTTATCTTGAGCTTCAGGTGAAAGTTTCTTTGGAATTGCTGTTACTCTACATGAAACTTGAGCAGTGTGGATGTGAAATACTGGTGAGTATCCCACTGTAATTACAGATGGATGGTTTAGAACCATGATTTGACCTGTAAATTCTTG
>JBFKKL010000145.1:0-2109 GCA_041631255.1 Candidatus Woesearchaeota archaeon
AATAGCTTTTCAAAAAAAGTATTAAAATAGCTTTGTTATGATTCAAAAGGGAAGATTATTTACCCATATATCGTAAGAGAAATAAATCTTTTATGTTTTCAACTGATCCAAATAAGGAAAAAATATTCTTTAAATCTTCTTGAGACATTGTTTCATTAAGTTTTACATCGTAAGATACTTCTTCAAATTTTTGAGATCCAAAATAATTCATAGTATCTATTTTTTGAGCAAAATCAAGTCCAGTTAATTCAAAATCTCTACCATTTTTTCTCATTAATTGTTTTTGAGCAAGTGAATCACAAACCCTTAAAATTTCATTAAACATAATATCCGTTTTAACTAATAATTCTGCAGGATTGAAATTTGGTTTTCCAATTTCTAAAATCAACTTTAGAACTTTTTGTTCAGTTTGAGTTAATGAGTTTAAAGTTAAAGGTAAATCCATCCCTTCAAATGGAAAAATTGTTTTAATAATTTTCTTATTTACCCTATCAACTAATAAACTAACTTCACCATTAACAGTTTTTAATTTAACAATTGAACCTGGGACTAGTTGAACTTCTAATTGATTTGCATCAAGCATTGTTTTAGCATCTTCTGCCTCTAATTCTGGCGCTACATATTGTAAAAATTCTGTGTGAGCTCCTTTTGCAAAAGTTTTCTCTTCAGGAACATTCACGTTATTTTCCCTAAGATTTTTTTCTTCAAATGTTTCATCAACTTGTCCATCATATGAAGGAGTATTGTTTTCTCCTCCTTCTACTTCATAAGGTAGTGTAATATCAACAGTTTCTCCTCCATGTTTAGATATTCTTGGCCTAACATTCACTTTAAGAGGAATATCAATAACTCCTGTTAACAAACAAGTTCCAATATTTAATTTTTGAATTTCATTTTCTGATGCCGAATCAACACCTTCTGAACTTGCTACAACTGATCGTAGATCATTAGGGTTTGTAATTTTAAGAATAATTTGAGTTCCACATTGTGAAATAACATTTTTATCAATTTTAGCGGGCCTTTGTGAAATTACACATAATCCAATCCCAAATTTACGTCCTTCTCCAGCTAATGTCCTAATAATTCCCGAAGATTTTAATTTTCCAAGAGATGTTTCTGGACAGTTATGAATAAGCATATCATTTGCAATATAATTCTTATTCTTAGTTGTGATGTTATAAACCCAATCTGTCCCTAATTCTTGAGTATAAAGAACTTCATCATAGATAAATTCATCATCAGTATTTGAATTCTCCCACTCAACAAAACTTTCAAGTAGATTTTTACTTAACCCTGCAGATTTACTGTAGTTTTTACCATCATAAATCCATTTTGCAACTAAAGTTACAGGAAGGCCCAATTCTTTTGCAATTTTAACTTTGCCCCAGCCTTTATCTTTTTGTATTTTTAGTGCTTTCCCCCTTATCTTTTCAATATCCTCTATGAGCTTCTTTTTCTTCTTAAGATATATCAAAGCTTTTTTTGCAATTTTCTCTTTTTCTTGATTATACCTATACCCAACATTCTCAATAAAATTTTCTAAATTTTTATCCTCATTTGAAATTGTAATGATAAATTTGAGAGTTTCTTCTCCATCTTTCTTCCTTACATTCCCTTTTCGATAAGATAAAGATGTTTTAATATCCAAGTCCGAAAACATTTTCATTAGCTCTTGAGCATATTTATCACCTTGAACTTTAAGTTTTTTTAATTTAGAAAAATATAATCTAGTTACATAAAAATTTCTACCCTGACTTTGAATCTTTAATCCATCACCACCCATCAAACCTGCAAGGAACTCAGATTTTACCTCTTTTTTTCCATTCTTAATCCAAGAAGGAATTTTTGTTTCTTGTAGAACTTTTTCCCCCACAATACTTCCAAGGCCAACAAAATAGTCATAAACTGAATAAGAGCCTGAAATACTTGAACCAGAACCAGTTATAGATAAAGTTTTTCCAGCATGTGAAACCTTAGAAGGAACTTTATTTGAAAAAGAAGTAACCTTTGATGTTGGAAGTCCTAAATATTCTAACTCTTCTTTAATTTTCACCATATCTTCAGATTTACCGCTAAAACCAACTTGTTTATTCTTAGAAACCCACCCAT
>JBFKKL010000146.1:0-2026 GCA_041631255.1 Candidatus Woesearchaeota archaeon
AATGACATAAATTAACAAACCCTCAACTGCAAGAATTACGAGCTCATCTTTAACTCCTTCAATTCCCAAAGAGAAAAGTAAAATTTTTCTAAAAAGAGCTTGAGAAAGTAAAACCGGATTATATAATTCTAAATAATAAATAATTTGACTAGGCAACAATTCAATTGGCAAAAGTGATCCTGAAAAACTAAATAAAAGCATTAAAACAAAAAATACTAAAAATAAATTTGTACTTCTCGATTTTGAAATATACCCTAAAAGTAAACCTAAAGAGATGAACACAAATAAAACAAGAGGTAAAACCATTAATAATTCAATTAACAAAGAAACTTCTTTAACAAATACTATATAATAAATACTTCCTAATAATCCTATTTGAATAAAAAGTAATATTAAAAGAGAAAATATATTTGCAAGAAGAATTGTATTACTTGATACTTTAGCCATCATAATTCTAGTGTAAGCTTTCCCAACTCTTTCATTAAATGATAATTGAGACCCAAGTAAAAGAGCGATAACACAAACTAAGAAAAATAAAAAAACTGGAAACATTGAACTAAGAGGATTATTAGTTGTATCTTCAAAAGCAGGAGCTGTAGAAAGTTTTACAGGATTTAGTAGGGTTTGAGGATTTTTTAAAGACAAAGAAGTAAAATCTGAAGAAATATCTTTAGTTTGGTTTAATAGTTCATCAATTTTAGATTGTTGTTCATTAATTTTGCCTGAAACACCATTTGAAAGAGAGTTTAATTTTCTAGAAAATGATGTAAGGCTATTTTTAAGTACAACAAATTCATCCTCCAAATCCTCAATTTCATCAACTTTGTCAAGCGCTCTCACTTGAGCTTCAATTGTAAACAACTCAGATTCCAAATCATCAAGTTGGTCCTCAATATCAGCCTTCTGTGAAGAAGACAAATTTGTATTATCCAAAGAATCCGATATATTCCCTATTATCTCTTCCGTAACATCAAAAGTTTTTACTATCTCTGACGATAAATTCTTAAATCCTTCTTTTAAGTCTTCAATTACTTCAGAATAATCATCTAAAATCTCTGCATTTGTCGTATTTGTAGATTTTAATTTTGATATCTGTTCATTTAAGTCCTCTTCTAGAGATTCAATAGAATCTGAAAGACTATCAATTTCATTAATTAATTGAATTGAGTCTTGAAAATAAACTTCTGCAGCAATAAGGTTTTGAGATATATCTTCAAGATAAGAAAATTTAATTTGTTCAGTATTTGAAACAAGTGATGATGTCAAAACATTTTCAAGCAAATAAACTATATTGCTTTGCGTATTATCAACTACAACTTCAATTTCTTGAGTTTTTCCATCTTCAATCTTAAAATCGCTTGGAAAACTAACACAACCATGAAGAGTGCCATCGTAAAGCTCAGAAATACATTCTTCTTTTGAATTAAATTCTCTAATAGTAAATCCGTTTTTTTCAAGTGAACTAATATACTCTTTGGAAAGTTCAGAAGAACTCTCTGAAACTCCTAAATTAAAAAGATGAGTTTTAGAATCATCAAAAGAAACACTAATTAATGAAACGAAAATCAAAGGTCCAAAAATAAGAAGAAAAAATGAAAGCTTTCCAGACAAAATTACATGGAAATTCTTCATTATCAAAGAAAAAAATCCTTTCATTATCTAACACCTCTTACGAAATTTTCAAATGATTCTCTCAAATTTTTCGAATGACTCTCCCCAATTTTTCCGCCATGTAAAAATAAAACTCTACTAGAAACTGCTTCAAGTTCTTCAATAAAGTGACTCACAAAAATCACAGTGACTCCCAGATTATGAATTTTTTTAATATATGCTAAAAGCTCAGCCCTTAATTTATAATCTAAATTTGCAGTAGGTTCATCTAAAACTAGAATTTTTGGACTAGTAATTAAAGCGCAAGCTAAATCTAATCTCTTACTCATTCCTTCAGATAAATCTTGGGCCAAATAATCTTCATAATCTAATAAATTAAAAATTGAAAGTAAATCTTCTATTTTCTTATTCAATT
>JBFKKL010000147.1:0-2015 GCA_041631255.1 Candidatus Woesearchaeota archaeon
AAAACCCATAGATAAGTAATGATTTGTAATATTGAGAGACCTTTTGTAAAAAGTCAGAATAGGGAGTCTATCAGATTATTTACTAAAAAATATAAAAAGAAAAAAAACTAGTTTCCTTTTTCGTAGAATTTAGTCCACTTAAGTTTTCTAGCGTCTCTTCCTAATTTAAGCATATTCTTTTCTTCTTTACTTGAGAAGAACCATAGAACAGTTCCGTTATCTTTAACGTACATTTTTCCTTTCCCTTTAGGGATATCTTTTCCTGAAAATGAGCATTTAGGCATTTTTAGTTACCACCTTTTTTTTTGTTGTATACTTTTCTTGCTTCGTATTCAGTTTCAGTCATCATTAAAGTATCTCCTACTCTAATTGGACCTCTAACGTTTCTTGTGATGATTTTTCCCTCATCTCTTCCTGCAAGAACTTTAACTCTAACTTGAGTCACTCCACCCTTAGCACTAGCGTTTCCTACAATTGTTTCAACTGTACCTGGAATACTTGGTGAAAGTTCGGATCCTTCTTTTTTCTTTGCCATTTTTATTCTTCAGCTTTAGCTTCTTCAGCTTTAGCTTCTTCCTTAGTTTCTTCTTTTACTTCTTCCTTTTTAGCAGGAGCTTCTTTTTTAGGTGATTCTAGTGATTTAATTAGAGTTTCTAATTCCTTTTTAGCTGAACCAGCATCTTGAACGGCAATTGCTGTTGTTGATTTAATCCCAACTAAAGCACCTAATTCTGCTTTCGTTCCAGTTTGAGTATGAATGATTTTTAATTCATTACATAACCCTGGGAAATGTGCTACAATTTCAGCAGGACTTACATCACTTGCTGTAACTACTAAAGCTGCTTGTTTTCTTTCTACAGCTTTTGTTGCTTCATTAGCTCCAATCCTAATTTTTCCAGTTTCTTTTGCTTTCTGGATGATTGAAAATAATTGTTTTTCATCGATTTCTACCATTTTGATAATATTTAATAGTGTCATGAATCTCAAACTCATTGAGATCTAATATTGAGAAGTTTTGAGGGATTTATAAAGACTTTGCTCTTTATCCATATTTTTCCTTAGCATCAACAAAGCCAAGTTTTAGTATTTTTTCTAAAACTTTCATATCAATATCTTCAATTTTTTTAATAGAAATACAACATCTACCTAATTTAGTTTTACCTAGGTCCTTTTTCAACATATCAATTTTCTTGTTTTCATAGGACATAACGTAAATACTTATGGCTCCTTTTCTAGGAGATAAGCCCAAATAAAACCACTCCCCCATACATTTAGCTTTGCTTTCATATGAATATAAACCAAAACCAACAATAGATTTACCAAACATTCTTGCTTTTTCTTTGGAAATTTTTTTCATTAGTTCATAAATTTTCAGTGTATCTTCTTTTTGTTTATCATCTTCAATTGAGTTCAAGAATTTCAAAACGTCTAAGTCATTAACTTTAGTTTTAATTTCATAAGCCATATTCAACAATTATTTTCTTTATTTATAAAAATAGCTTTATAAATTCCAATCTTTTAAATTAAAGCACAATGAACAAGAGAATAGTTATTTTACTATTAATTTCATCCTTATTTATTTTCTCAGGTTGTGCAAAAGATATTTCAGAAATCAAATTAGAAGAAAATGTAGGTAAAACAGTAAAAGTTAAAGGTGAGGTCACAAATACTATAAAGTTAGGTAGTTTTTCTGCATTTACAATTAGTGATGGTTCAGACCAGATTCCAGTTTCATCAGAAACTCTTCCTAAAAAAGGAGAAACAGTCACTATTAAAGGTGTATTGATTAAAGATTCAATATTTGGATTTTACATAAAATCAGAAGAGTAAATATTCTTATTAAATATTTTAAAATGACTACAATTCTAGATATTGGTGCAGGGTCAAAAGAATTTTTAGAAGCTTTAAAATCTAATAATCCTAATAAGAATTTCATAGGATTTTGTGGAGAACCTTCTTGGGAGAAAAGGTTAGGAGAATTTCATAAATTTAGAAAAGAAATAATTTCTCAATTG
>JBFKKL010000148.1:0-1982 GCA_041631255.1 Candidatus Woesearchaeota archaeon
CACTTCAAAGAGAGGTAGCTTAAATTCATATGGTTTTTGTATCTTTAACCCTTATAAATTTTATCTATCAAATTCAAGACTACATTAATAAAGAAGAAAAATATTTACATTATATGCTTAATAAAAAATTATTTTTAGGAATCATTTTATTATTATTATTTCTCTCCATAATTTTTATTTTTGATTTTATAGAATATTTTACTTTAAGTTCAATTCAAAATTCGAGAGAATTAATTAATAGTTTCTACTCCGAAAACCCAATAAAAACAATCATTTTATTTTTTGTTATTTATCTAATTATAACTGCAACTTCAATCCCTGGAGCAGCTGTCATGACAATTTTAGCAGGAGCATTGTTTGGGCTTATTTTAGGTACAGTTATAGTTTCTTTTGCATCAACTATTGGAGCAACACTTGCAATGCTTGCTTCAAGATATTTATTTAACAATTATGTTCATAAAAAATTACCAAAAGTTTGTAAAAAAGTTGATAAGAAAATAGAAGAAGAAGGAAATTTTTATTTATTCTCATTAAGATTAATTCCTCTCTTCCCTTTTTTTATAATAAATCTTGCAATGGGTCTTACAAAAATAAAAGCTTGGAACTTTTTTTGGGTATCTCAATTAGGAATGCTAGCTGGAACAATAGTTTATGTTAATGCAGGAAATGAATTGTGGAAGTTGACATCAGTTTCAGGAATACTTTCACCAAGTTTGATTTTCGCATTTGTACTTTTAGGTTTATTTCCAATTGTAGCAAAGAAATTTGTTGAATTCACCAAGGGAAACAAACAGTTTATAAATTCTAAAAACTAAAATATCAATATGAAGCAAAAAATTATTCCAACTATTTTTGCAACTAACCTAGAGGATTTCAAGAAACAATATGAGAAAGTTAAGGATTTATCAGATCATTTCCACATAGATATAATGGATGGTCAATTTGTAAAAGGAGTTTCAGTTTCTCTGAGTAATTTAAATTTTTTAAAAGAAGAGAAGGGAAAAACATTTGAGATTCATTTAATGTGCAACAATCCAACTTCCTATCTTGAGACATGTAAAGAGTTCAATGTAAATAAAGTGCTTTTTCATTATGAAGCAGAATTTCAACAAAGTATAACTAAATCAATTAGAGAAATTAAGAAAGAAAATTTTGAGCCTGTTTTATCAATAAATCCGCAAACAAGATCAGGAGTTTTACTCCCATATTTAAATTTATTAGATACTGTAATGTTGATGTCAGTTGTACCAGGAAAGCAAGGCCAGGAATTCATTGAAAAAACATATGAGAAAATAAAAAGAATTAGGGAAGTTAACTCAAAAATTTTAATTCAAATAGATGGTGGAGTTAAAGTCGAAGAAATTAAAAAATTAAGTTCTTGTGGCGCTAATTTTTTTTGTGTGGGCTCATTTCTAAATCTGTCAGAAAATCCTAAAGAGAATTTCAAAATATTAAAAAGTAAACTTAAATAATCACTCCTCTCTCAAACAAAATCATTATAAATTAAATTACTATAAAAGTCGTATGAAGATATATCTTGACACAGGAAATGTCAAAGAAATTGAAGCAGCAGCAAGTACAGGCCTTATTGATGGAGTCACAACAAACCCAACTCTGATTGCAAGAGAAGGCAAGGATTTCATAAAAACAATAAAAGAAATAATTCAAATTCTACAAAAATATTCAAAAGATTTCACTGTGTCAGCAGAAGTCACATCGGAAGATTCAAAAACTATGATAAAACAAGCAAGAGATATTGCCAAAATATCAAAATATATTATGGTAAAGATTCCTATGACAAAAGAAGGAATGATAGCAGTTAAAACTCTCTCAAGAGAAGGAATTAAATGCAATGTAACTTTATGTTTTTCAGCAAATCAAGCACTTCTTGCAGCAAAAGCAGGAGCCTATGTTATTAGTCCATTTGAAGGACGCTTGGACGATATTGGCGAAGATGGAACTCAGTTAATTCATGAAATTAG
>JBFKKL010000149.1:0-1977 GCA_041631255.1 Candidatus Woesearchaeota archaeon
AAGTTAAAGAGATGGTAGATTATTCTTTTAAAGGAGATTTTTCTAAATCTCGTGAAAAACTTCTCGTCTTGAGAGTTCAAAGAGGTCTTTCAGGTCTTGAGATATTAAAAGAGATTTACAAACAAATTATTGAAAGGGATATTGATCCTAAAATTAAAATTAAGTTGGTTGATAAAATTGCTTCTGTTGAATTTAGATTAGTTGAAGGGTCTGATGAAGAAATTCAAATTGAAGCACTTCTTGCATTTATGAGCTTGTGTAAATAAATTATTTGTTTTGAGCAATTTCATATGCTTTAAGATAGTTTTCATAAAATTTTCTCCAAGTAAAGTTTTTTGCAGTTTCAAGAGCATTGTATTTAAGTTCGTGTTTTTTTTTTAAATCTAAATTAATGAATTTTAACATGAATTTGAAAAGTTCATCAGTACTTTCTTCGTATGTTTGGTTTTTTCGATCTAAAACATAAATTGATTCATCTTTTTTTAATTTTTTACTGGAATAATTTCCAAATCCTGCTAAGTTTGAAGTAACTGTTGGAACACCAAGTGTAATGGATTCAAGTGGAGTATATCCCCAAGGTTCATAGTATGAAGGAAATATTCCTAAGTCACACCCATTAGTTATTCTATAATAATCTTTATTAAAAAATCCATCTTTTGAGTCTAACATAACTGGTGATAGAATAACTTTAACTTTATCAGATTTTTTATTACATAAACCATTTTGAAATAATTTTTGAATACATTCATTTTCTGTTGGAATTAGGTGTGTTGAAAGTGGCGCAAATTCTTTTTGAATCTCACTTTTTTTATTGTGTAAATAATCGGCAAATGATAAAACCTGCTCTTTATCTTTTTCAAAATTCCCAATTATTAAAAAAAATGGAACAACAACTGTTAAATCAGATTTCTCATTTTTTAATTTTTGATTTAATTTTGTGAGAGCATCTATTAATATGTCAATTCCTTTACTGATGAATTCGAATCTTCCACTGGTAAAAAAAACTAGTGTTTTATCGATATTTATATGGTATGAATTATGAAAATATTTTTTTATGTACTCTTCAATTTCTTTTCTAGATTCTTTGTAAGTTTGAACAATGTTTTCTTCTTGAAAGTCATCTACATTAAATCCGTTGCATAAAATTTTGTCAGGTTTTTTATTGTAAAATTTTGTTGCTTCAAGTGCAGTTATCTCAGATACTGTTGTGAAGCAATCGCAGATATTTGCAGCAACTGTTTCTATTTGATGTTTTGTCTGAATTCCTAATTCATATGCTTTTTCATTAGCAGAAATTTCTCCTATATGTTCGTACAATCTAATTCTATTACCTACAAGTGCCCTTCCAAGCATTGTTGCATGAGTTGTGAAAATAGTTTTAATATTATTTTTTTGAATTTTTGAATAAAAAATTGCTCCGCAGCTAAGCCATTCATGGGCATGCATAAGTGTATTTTCATAAAGTTTGGATATTTCTTCAATTGCAATTCCGCAACACCATGACCAAAGTAAAACTTCGTCTGTATCAAACCACTGAGAATTCAGGGAGTCAATTTTATATTCGTCCCAAAGTTTTGTTTTAATATTATTTAGATTATTTGAATGGTCTAAATATTCAATAAGGATTGTTTTTGGTCTTCCAGAAATTTCCCAGATTCCGTAATGAATTTTTATCCCTTTACTTTTTAGGTTTTCATTGATAATTCTAAACTCAGTTGGAAGTTCTAATTCTACAAATTCAGTTTGCTTCTCCTTTCTGTATGGACCAACGCAAAAATAATTTTCAAATTTCTTAACTGCTTCTTTAGATTTTGAAGATATTACTGTATGAATTCCTCCAACTTTATTGCAAACTTCCCAAGAAATTTCAAAGAGAACTCTTTGATTCATAGTCTATTTTTACACTTTTTTATCATAAGTTTTCATCATCTATAATAGTAGTTCTTTCATGTTTTAATCATCAAGTAACGAAGAAAA
>JBFKKL010000150.1:0-1976 GCA_041631255.1 Candidatus Woesearchaeota archaeon
CCCGTCTGGAGATCGACCTAGTCGGCCTTCAACGAGGTTTAATCCTTATGGTATTTACCGACCAACGCCGAAAGTCGTTGATCAAGGCTTGAGTGCAGGCGGCAATCCAGCTGGAGCAAACGGTGGGGGTGGAGGAGCTGAGTTTGATAATCAATCCTCGGCTCCAAAAAAAAAGCAGCAAAGCCAAAAATCCGATAAAAATAAGGTTCAGTCAGACGCATATAATTCAAAGAAAAAAAAGAAGCGCGAGGCTGAGCAATGTAAGTTGGAAGACGAATTTAAAAAAGATAAAAAGTATGGTGGATTTGAATATAAACTCGATAAAAATGGCAATCTTATTCTTAAGGTCGAGACAAAAACTGGATCTGAAATTCTCGTTACATACGAACAATAACTCGAAAAATATTATAATGAAGACGTATATAATCTAAAAAAACCAAAAGGTTATGATGCTACGCATGCAAAATCTTTAAACCGCAAAGATCGAATCGAGTACTTGAAAAAAATGGTACCACGAGAATATGTTATTGAATATCAACTTGCAAACGCAAAGTCACTGAGTACTGAAAATTTCCTCAAGGTACCTGAGTTTATTGGCGCAAAAAAAGAATCGGGCACCTTGTATATAAACCAAAAAACCAGACAAGTTCATTTTGTTAATGATAGAACCAATATCTGGAGAACAACTGTTATAAAAAGTCGAACTGGTTTACGAGAACTCGCTAAGAATGGTTTTCATTTATTCCCAAATGCAGGGAAAAAATAATATAAAATTCATTAAATTTAATAACCTTTTTAAACTTCAATGCCTACATTTAACTTATCACACTACAGACAATTAAAACAATTAGTAGCAAAGAAAGAATCTTTAATAACGACAGATAAAGATCTTTTTGCCGATCCGACATTTCTAGAGTTACTGGCTCTTGAAGCAAGTGTAGAAAATCAAGTTTTTTATAATCATAAAAATACATATTTTGCTTTAATTCAAAAATATTTAAATGAAACAATTCAGCCTAATATATTTCGAGCTCAACTTATAGAGATGGTAAACGCAGATCTGAAAAAATCTCAAGAGATTCTTGATAATTTTGAAGAATTATCTACTTTTTGGATTGATTTAGAATTGGATGAATTTGGTTCTTTATTTGAAAACATACATGAAACGTGTCTTTGTGCATTTGAGTTTGAAGGTCAAGAGGATGCAATGCCAGAGAGTACATTTCGTGATTCGATTCAAAAAAATTTTTTCAAAATACAAAAGTATTTGGATGAAGGGTGATTACTTCGATCACTCTTCTTAATTATTTTATATTTCAGCTTCATCACTCAAACCCGCTTATTTTCGACTTAAATTTCCCCGAAGTTATATTGCACTACTCAGACCACAAAACCCTCTTCACGGGCATTTTATAGGCCTCTCAAAACATATTAGATTCTCTGATCCCTTGATTAATCTAAAGAGAACTATCTAATTAATTTCTACACCTATGACTGTAAAAATAGTGTAAACCCTAAACGGACACCAATTTTTTGTAATTTAATCTTCAAATCTCTTGATTTTACGAATAAAGTAGCTCATGTTTTGCTGTTTCAAGTAAACTTGATCGACTGCATAAAGTAGAGCTTGTTCCACGAAACCGCCAAGACTTTAAAGGTAGTAGACTAAACGAAATTAAGTTAACAAATACTAGAATGCTTATAGAGAAAGGAGGAAAATAAAGAAATCAAAAGGTTTAATTCCAATAATTTTGACTTTTCTATTTCAACTGTTTTTGTTTTTTATACTATTCTTTCTTGAGAAAATTTATTTATAGAATGAAATATTTTTTCAAGTTAATTAAATAAATTGGAAGAGGAGTATTTCTTCGTAGGATGACTTAGCAATCTATGATTCAACTTCATAGAAATGAAAAAATGAATAAATTCATGGAAATTTTAAGAGAGTTTGATCCTGGCTCAGGATGAACGCTGGC
>JBFKKL010000151.1:0-1951 GCA_041631255.1 Candidatus Woesearchaeota archaeon
CTATAAATAAAATAAAATAAAACTAATATTGACAAGATTATAAAAAAAACCTGTGTAAAATCCATAATTAAAAACTAATTAGAAAGTTTATAAATCTTATTACCTTTTAAGCATCAAATCGCGTCTTTGAGATTTTGACATTTTCTCTAAACCTGAAAGAAAAGATGTTTTTTTAATCCCAAATTCTTTCCACCAAGGAAAATCTTCAAAAACTTCTCCTGACGTAAGGGATTTTACTTGATCAGGCGTAAATTCTACTTTGTTTAAAATAAAATTATAAGTCTTAACTCCTGTAATGAATATTGGAATAGGAAGTTTCACAAGTGGCCTTTTTAATTTTCTACTCTTTCTAATTTGCCTAACCATGTCAATAAAAGTAATTTTGTCTCCATTAATATTGTAAACTCTATTCTTTGGCTTATTCTTTGCCAAATAAATTAAAATTTTAGCATAATCTTCAGCATAAACAGGTTGTCTAAAGTATTTACCACTTCCAGGAATAGGAAAAGCTGGAGTTTTTTTCATGAAACTTATCAACCACCCTACATTTTTATTGTCAAAAAGACCATACATCATTGAAGGTCTTAATACACTATAATTAATTGATTTTTGTTTTGTTAAAAGTTCTTCTCCTTTCTTTTTTGTCTCAGCATAATCATCTAATCTAACTGAGTTAACAGCTGCAGAACTTGTGTGAACAATATATTTGATTTTATGCTTTTTCATAGCATTCAAAATAAGTTTTGTTGCTGTAACATTATTTTTAATAAAAGGCAATTTTTTAGTTGATGCAATTTGAGCATTAAGTTGAATAATTGAATCTGCTCCTTTAAATGAATCTTGCCATTTACCTTCTTTTGACAAGTCTGCTAAAATCACTTCAACCTCTGAATTAAGTTTCTTAAGTAAATTCAAGTTTTCTTTATGTTTATCAATTACTACAACAGAATAATCTTTTTTCAAAAGTGGAACCAGATTCTGACCTACAAAACCAGCACCTCCGCATACAACAATCTTTTTCATAAACTTAAAGAAATAAAACTCTTATATAAATCTTGAGGAATTAAAATCTGAAAATAAATCTGAAAATCATTTTAATACCATTCTTAAAACTCTGGCCATGCCCTTTGCCCAAAGAATGTTTGGTATAAATTACCTTGATTGGAACTTCTTTATATGTCAATTTATTTTTTGCAATCTCTCCTATAACTTCAGAACAAAATTCAAATTTATCAAATGTAATGTTAATTTTGCTAATAGCTTTTTTATTAAAAACTTTAAATCCACTCTGAGAATCATACACAAATAACCCAAAAAAAAAGGCAGTAATTAATGAACCTCCAAAATTCATAATTCTACGGCTAAAAGGCATATCTTTAACATTAGAAATAAGTCTTGACCCTATAACTACATCATATCTCTCTGCAAATTTTAAAAGGTTTTTTATATCACTTGGAAGGTGTTGCCCATCTGAATCAATCAAAACCAAAAAATCATAATTTTCTCTTCTAGCATATTCAATACATGTAGCACTAGCAGCTCCAGCACCCCTATTAATTGGATGTCTCAAAACTATTGCCCCTGCTTTTTTAGCCTTAGAAAAAGTATCATCTTTTGAATGATCATCAACAACTAAAACATTACTAAAACCATTTTTCTTTATATCTAAAATTACATTTGCAATAACTTTTCCTTCATTATATGCTGGCATCGCAATTAAAACTTTTTTTTTCAACATTGCTAAATACAAATGAGCAGTATTTAAAAAGATTTACGAAATTAAAATATATATAATGGATTTTATTTCTACTATTACTGATCCTAGAACACTAACTTTTTTTTTAATAGTCCTAACACTAATTATGCTATATATTGAAATTTTTTCAAGTACAATTACATTCTTCATAATAATATCACTATTCATACTTTTAGGAATACTAGAACCAAAACA
>JBFKKL010000152.1:0-1945 GCA_041631255.1 Candidatus Woesearchaeota archaeon
ATTGCTCCAAGTAAAAATTGGATTCAAGAAAAGTGTGAACTAAACGGTCATGAAGAAGAATTAGATAAACTTCCTGGAGCTGTTTCATTTATTGTAAGATTAAAAGATAAAAAAGCTGTTGCTAAAAATTTAATTCGTGATAAATCTTCAATTGGAGTTAGAATTCCAAATTCTAAATTTACTCAAATCATTGAGAAAGCTGATTTACCTTTTGTTACAACTTCTGTTAATATTTCAGGAGAGCCTCATGCGTTAGAGATAAAGGATATTAAAAAAGAAATACTAGGACAAGTTGATTATGTGATTGAAACAAACGAAGAACTTAAAGGATTTCCTTCAAGTTTATTTGATTTGACAAGAGAAGAAATTAAGCAGTTAAGGTAATTCTATTCTCAATTCACTAACTCTTTCCCAATATCTTTTCTCAACTTTAGATTCATCTCTAACTCTATTTTTTTTATACCAACTCCCAAAACATTCTGAATGTAAAGAAGCCCCACAATATTTTCTTAATTCTTTAGGTTCTAAAATGTCATGGCTACAATTCCAACATATGGGATTCCCTTTTTCTCCCCACAAACCACTTAATCTATAAGATTCCATTTGTTGAAGATAATACTGTGCAAAAACTGAATCTGGGATTGAAGTTAATAGTTCTAAATCTGGAACTCTAGTATTTAAAATATTACTTACTTCTCCAAAGTCTTCTAACCTAAGAGGTAGTTGCTCTAATTCTAGTTCAAGCTGAATTTTCACTTTTGTATCTCTCATATTTATCTCTATCTTCTTGAGTTACATCATCGTCAGTTCTAATTATTCTTAACTTTTCATTAAATTGAATTTCTAAAGTGATTGCTTTACCACTTCCTAATATTCTTATAACATGAAAGTGTAAATGAGGTTCAGTTGAATACCCTGTGTTTCCAGAATAGCCTATAACTTGTCCTGTTTCAACAAAATCTCCAACTTTAACTAAAGATCCATTATGAAATAAATGTGCATATTCAGAAACTTCTCCATTTTCATGATCAATTGAAATACTATTTAAATATATATTTCCTTGATATTTTTTATTATCTCCACCTTTATTTGAATCAACTTTAACATTAACTACTCTTCCCTTTCTTGCAGCTAAAACTTCAGTTTTTTCAGGTACTAAAAAATCAATTGCGTGAGTTAAATCAATATTGAATTCCGGAAAATCGTTATGTGCTACAGGAAAAGATAAAGCAAACCTAAAATCCTTTTTCTTAATTGGAATAATGTATGTGTTTTTAGTTTTAGCCATTTTTAACTTAAATGTTCTCTAATTAACTTTTCAACTTTTCCTTCTTTAGAAACACAAAAACCAAAATTCTCAGGAAAAAGGCAACTTCTATTAGTGTCTCCAGGATCATATCTACTATGAACTTCATTCAAATTTGAAAGATCAAATGTATGAACTTTATCATCATAATATAATATTTCTCCATTATACCTTTCAGATTCTTGAGCACAAAGATTAATTTTATCATTAATACTTAAAGTTAAATTAACAGGTACAGACATTATTTCACTAAGAAGTTTTTTCTTAACTTCTTCTAAATTAGTAATAGGTTTATGTGTTTTCATTTTGAAATCTAAAACTTCAAGTTTTATTGTTTTTATTTCTCCTTTTTTATCTAGCTCTTCAACAATATCTGAAATTTCAGTACTTGAAAATACTTTGTATTTGTATTTATTCATATTTTGATTATGGAGAAGATTATTTATTAATATATCTCCTGAACCCTCCCAATACTGCCATCTTCAAGTTCTACCTTAATTCCTCTATGATGAACTAAAGATTTAGTAAGTAATCTTTTCACAATACCTTTTGTAATTCTACCAGTTTTTTGATCTTTTTTTAATACTATTCCAACATGTAATCCAATAGAAATATTTTCTCTTTTAGTTCCTTGCATTA
>JBFKKL010000153.1:0-1944 GCA_041631255.1 Candidatus Woesearchaeota archaeon
AAACAAGTAATTGAAAAAAATCCTGACGCTCCTTTTGGGGCATTAATGGGACTTGCGATGAAAGAATTTCAAGGGAAGGTAGATGGTAAAAAAATAAGTGATACATTAAAGAGTATGCTTAATTAATAAAACAAACTCTTTTAAATCTTAAGCGTTCAAATTCTTTATGAATTCTAAAAAGGCCCTAGCTCATGGATATTTAGTACTGCTCATTATTTGTATAGTGGTGTTGATAGTGCTACTTTTTCAGTACCAGTCTTTTTTTACAGATGGAGGATATGAGACTTCACTTTTAACGTGTTCACAGTTGTTTAAGTCTATTGATGGAAAGCCAGGTTTTTTTGATAATAGTTTGTCAAGACCACTTATTCCTTTTTTTGATATAATTGGTCAAACTTGTGATTCTAAAAGTTTTAAAATTTCTCCTGAAAAGATGAATAATGCAGCATCACTTGTACGAGATTGTTGGATTAAAGGAGCTAGAGGAGAAGATTTTTGGGGAGATCAAGTTCAAGGAGAAGCTATTTGCTTGTATTGTGGTTCAATTACAAGTGAAGAAAGTGTAAATGATTTTGATAAAGGATTCTCTGTATTTATTAAACGGGAAAGATATGAGTCTTTATTTGATGAATCTGAATCCATAAATTTGAATTCTGTGCTCTTGAGTGAAAATTATCTTCCTAAGAACTTAGATTCTGAAAATGAAATTACAGTTTTTTATTATTCTAGAAAAGATTATTTTCCAAAAGATGTAAATATTCAATCCTTTATTTATGATAAAATTGGGAGGCCAATTTTACAAAACGTTGGAAAGTATGGTGGAACGTATGGAACACTTGCAAATTATTATGCCTCATCTCTTGTAGGAGATTCTAAGGTTTCAAGTGGCATAGTTATGTCAACAAGTCAAGATATGGATCCTACAAAATCTGATTTAACAAAAGTAAGAAATACGATTACAACTCAAGATTGTATTGTAATTGTTCCTGAAAAGCATTATAACTAATGATAATAATGATTTTTATGCCTTCTTAGCCTGTGATGTTTGATGTAACTGTTAAATTCAATTTGAAGACCTGGGCACCAGCCAAATATTAAAAGTGATAGAGGCATTAAATAATAAATTTGGAAAATTATTCCCCACACTCCAAATGTTCCGAATGCAACAGGAATAAACCATAGAAATCCGTGAGTTTTTGTGATTCTTCCAAATGTAAAACAAAAATCAAGCAGGTATTTTAAAATTAAAAAATATAGTAAAAGACTTCCAAGAATTTCAAAGATTTGAAATAGAAGATTGTCTTTAAAATCTAAAAGATATCCTAGAACATATAGAATTGATACCCAGATAAATGGCATGATAAAAACTAGTACTGCGCCTCTTTGTGAGTCTGGTGCATCTGGATCTAGAATTTCAAATTCTTTGTTTTTTTCATATATCCACTTTATGATGTACATACCAATTGTGATTAAGATTAAACCAAGAATTTGTATTCCTTTTTTTTCTTCATGATAATCATAAAAATGATTTCTATGAGTATGGTGAAGACTTCGGCCATCCATAGATTTTAATAAAATATTTTCTTCTTAAATCTTTTGAAAATTATTTAGAGACAAACTAGTTTAGAATTGAAAAGGCCAACGCTCGGCACGGTCACTAAGTGAAAGCTTAGTTCAGTGTCTTTTTTGTAAACTAAAAAGAGATTTGAAAAATCTTTTTGCCGGAAGGACCACGCTCGGGATTTGAACCCGAACTAGAAGGACCACAACCTTCTGTGCTAACCAGGTTACACCAACGTAGTCATTATCTATTGTGGGTATTTGAAATGAATCAAAAATGCCTTATAAATGTAGCGATTTGGACACATAAACTTTATAACTGATTAAAATAGGTACTAGGCATGGATTTTATGGAATTATTTGGACCTGTGCTTTTGGCAACTG
>JBFKKL010000154.1:0-1901 GCA_041631255.1 Candidatus Woesearchaeota archaeon
GCTCCATTTGAAGTTGCTTCTAAAACTCTTAACGTAAATCTAAATGCAGATATGTTGGATGGTTTACATGCAAATGAATTTGCTAAGACAAATGGGGATAAAACTATTGATTTCAAAACTAAAAATTGTTCTGTTGAGGAAAATTTAAGTGTCTATGGAAATTTGAGACTGGTGGATTCAGATGGAAGGGTTAGAGAAGTATTCGTAACACAAGATGGTTTCCTAAAGGTATTGGATTGATATGGTTACTAAATTGACACATGAGAGAGTAGAAGAATATGTTACTAACAAGGGTTGTAAATTACTATCTCCTTATGTAAATAGTCAGAGTAAAATTCGGATAGAGTGTAAGTGTGGTAGTGTTTTCCTACAGAGTTTTTCTAATTTTAGTAGGAAAACAAGTAAATATCAATGTGTTGATTGTTCATATAAAGGAGTTTCCAAGAAACTCGACAAGACAAGAGAAAGAGCTATACAATTTTCGAAAAGTATTGGATTTAAGTTTTTAGGAATAAATGGAAATAGAGTTATTCTTGAGTGTCATTGTGGAAAAAAATTTGATAGAGTGATAAAAAAGAAATCTAATGTTTTGGGGTGTTCCGAATGTCATAAAGAAAATAAGAGAAAACAATATTCTTTTGATTTTGACTATGTTTTGTCTCAAATAACTGAAAATAATTTATGTTTGTTAGAGAATGATTATGTAAATGCTAGGAAAAGAATGAAACTTTTATGTAAATGTGGACAAAAATTTATTATGTCATTTCATGGATTGGTAAAAACTAATTTCGGTGGATGTAAAGGTTGTAGAGAAAAAATAAAATCAAAGGGAGAAGAAAAGATAGAAGAAAAATTAAAGGAAATAACTGTAGAGTATAGAAGAGAATTTAGAATCTCTGAGTGTAAGGATGTTAGACCACTACCCCTTGACTTTGCATTATTTAACAATGGAGAAATTATCGGATTGATAGAATATAATGGAGAACAACATTTCAGAGAAAGAAAAGGTTGGTCTAATTTAGATTATACTAAGAAACATGACAAGATAAAACGAGATTTTTGTAAGAATAATAATATACCTTTAACAATCATACCGTATTGGGACTATAATAATATCTCAAAAATATGTGATGGATTTGTTAAGGTATTAGATTAGGGGATTTATGAGAAGAAAAACATTGAGGAAAAAACCAAATAGACCAAGTAAACCAAGAAGACTTACTGAAAAACATCATGTATCTACTAAGCAAATGAAGACGAGTGATGGATGTAAGCCTTTTATGAAAAATATTCAAAAGAATTGTGCAATCGCAACCAAACAAAGTTCTGGTGTTAAGAATGCATATACGACTTGTTACAAAGCCGCAGCAGATGGATGTGAGTGTTCTTATGGAACAGATCCAAGTATTAAAGTTGATTGTAAAAGAAATTTTAAGGATAGAGTTAAATTATTTACTCTAATGAGTCAGGACGCAGTTAGAATTAAGCAGGATTAATATGAATGGATTTGTAGTGGCACATCACAGATTAAATTTACAGGGAAATAACTATGGGGTGTTATATGTTCCAGACTTAAAAGTATTGATAGGTAATAAGTGGTATTTTGTCAAAGAAACTTGGCACCAACATGATTTTAATTGGAAACGTAAAAAGATTTCAATAGTGTGTAAGATAGTTTCTGGTGGATCAAAGGGTGAGGATTTAGAAAGAATTGCGGAAACTTATCTTACGGATAAATATGAAGAAAAAGATGGGGAGAGAAGATTGGGTCTTTATCAGTCAGACGAAAGAGGAAAACCAATACGGGGCACACTTCAAAGTTGGGCTGGCCCACCATTGACGGTGGATAAATTGAGTCTTATAGAAGAAGATGAAGAAAGGGTTGGTTCTATAAGAATGAA
>JBFKKL010000155.1:0-1880 GCA_041631255.1 Candidatus Woesearchaeota archaeon
GATTATAAAAAGAGAGAAGAGATTGCTATTGAACAAGCTAAAAAAACTGTTTTGTATGCAAAAAAACATGTTCCTTTCTATAAACACCATTATGCAAACTTAAGTTTTAATGAGATAGAATCAATAAAGTCTTTAGATGAATTTGCTCAGAAAATTCCTGAACTAACCAAAGAACATTTATCTTCAAACTCTTTTAGAGATTTCTTACCTGAAAATATTTCACTTAAAGCTTCTGAAAATGGAGGAGTTTACAGAAATAAAGGAACTGGTGGAACAACTGGAAATCCAGTAACAATAATTTATTCAAGTGATGATTGGAGGGCAATGAGTCAGCATATTGCAAGATCAATAAAATTTGATTTTAGATATAAAGAAGATGAACTTAAAGATTTGATTGTTTTTGGATTGTATCACGGAGATCATGTGACTAATGAAATTTATAGGTCTGGATTTGAACTTTTAGGAACACAATTATTTTGTAGAGTATCAACTAAAAAAAATGCAAGAGAAAATTATAAATTTTTTCAAGAGGTTAAAGCAAATGCTTTACTTGGTCCCCCTGAAGATTTTAGCCATACAACAACTAAAGGAATTACACAAGATAATTTTTTTGAATTTGATGCAGCAAATCAACTCCCAAATAAATGGTCCTTGAATCATAATAGAAATCCTGAATTTAAAGCAGTGTTTTGGTCATCACTTCCAATTTCTGAAGATTTTTACAATTACATAAATGATTATTTAAATATCCCCTATCAACAAGCACAATACGGAAGTACTGAGGTTTGTCCTACTGCTGCTAGCTGCCCTAACTCCCCTAGAGATTTTCACTTAGGATTTGGACCTACATTAGTTTTAGTTAAAAATCCTTTGACACAAAAACAAGTAAAAGATTTTGAAGAAGGTTATGTACTATCCTCTAAAATTGGAGCTACAGACAAAAATGGAAATAACAAAGTTCCAAGTGGAACATTTATTATTAATTTTAGAACCGGAGATTATGCAACTCTAGTTAATAAAAATGGTAAAAAATGTAAATGTGGAAGAACTACTTCAATAATTCGAAAAGTAAATAGAAAAGAAGATATTGAAATTAAAAAAATCTTCGGGTGTCAGGTAGATTAAAATGAAAAAAGAAAAAATAATTATAGATAATTATGTAGGCGGGGAAAAATTAAAATTATCTAATGAAGAAAAATATAAAATTCCTTTTGTTTTTAGTGAATCTTTTTATGAAGTTAAATTTGCAAGTTTTTGGACTAAACAAGCCGCAATTGAGAACTCTCAAGAAGTTCAAAAAGAATTAAGAAATTTGTCATTTAGTAAAATTGTTGAAGTTGTTAAAAAAATACCTGATTATTTTTTAATAGATAGAAAAGAGATTGAAATAATTGCACACTCAACTGGAACGCCCATTACATTTCTTGAAGAAGCAGTTAAAAAAACTAATGATTGGATGAGAAATTGTGAGTTATTTTTAGATAATGTTTTTGGTAAAATTAATGATTCAATTCTAGATAAAAAAGGTCATTCAACTCTTTATGTTAACTCATCTCCAATTTTTGCTGTTCTTCCTAGCAATTCAGAAGAAGAAGTTGCCTTTGTTTTAGTTCAAGCAATCCTCTCAAGAAATTCAATTATTGTAAGGCCAAGTTTAAGTGGGGCTGGTTCTTATGTTTGTGAAAAATTTATTTTGGCACTTAATAAAGCAATTGACTCTCTTAAAGATTCGGAAATTTTAATATTGAAAAAAGCAATAAGTCTTTTGAATATACCAAAAGAAACTAATTATCTTGAAACCTTTAGCATAAAAAATTGGAATTATATATTTTTTGGGAATGAAAAAACTATTGAAGATCTGAAAACAATTGTAAGAAAAA
>JBFKKL010000156.1:0-1873 GCA_041631255.1 Candidatus Woesearchaeota archaeon
AGGTTCCAACAAAGTACCCAACTAAAACTATGAGAAAAAATATTCCCACACTATAGAAAAATCCTTGAAGTTTCATAGAGATTTAATCTTTTGAAAATTTTTAAACTTATGTATTTATTATAAATACAATAACTAAAATCAAAATAATACAAAGTATCACTAAAAAACTGTCTGCAAATGTAACATATTTTGATACTTGTGCTTCTTTTTCCGAAAATTTACTTATAATTTGTTTTTTCATAAAGCAATAAATAAAATATTTATTTATATTTCTTTTGAATCACTATGCTAAAACATTTAAATAAGTAAAACTCTAAAACTCTATGTCACAAATTGAGCAATATTTTGCAGATATAGATTTAAAATTAGAAAAAGCGTATAAAGTTGCAAAAGAAGCTCGAAAAAAAGGATATGATCCAAAAGAGGAAGTTGAAATGCCTCTTGCAAAAGAAATTTCTCAAAGAGTTGAAGGACTTATTAGTGTATTTTCGCCACAAATCTTAAATTCAGGAGTTGCAAAAAGAATACAAGAACTAGAAACAGAATTTGGTAAATTAGATTGGAGAGTTGCCCTAAAAATTGCTCATGAAGTTGCAGAACAAAAATTCTGTAAATTTGAAACTAAAAAAGAAGCAATGGAAATTGGAATTAGGGTCGGCTTTGCTTATACAACTTTAGGCGTAATTTCAGCTCCACTCGAAGGATTTATCGATTTAACAATAAAAAAGAGAAGAGATGGTGAAGACTACATATGTATGAATTACGCTGGCCCAGTTAGAGCAGCAGGAGGAACAGCAGGTGCCGTTTCAGTTTTAATTGGAGATTACGTTAGAAAAAAAATGGGTTATTCTACATATGACCCTGATGAGACAGAAATCAAACGTTTTCACACTGAACTTATGGATTACAATGATAGGTGTGTAAGACTACAATACTTGCCCTCAGAAGATGAAACAAAATTTTTAATTCAAAATATTGGTATTGAGATTTCAGGAGACCCAACGGAAGAATTAGAAGTTTCAAATTACAAAGACCTCCCAAGAATGCCAACTAACAGAATCCGTGGTGGAATGTGCCTTGTAGTTGCTGAATGTATCATTCAAAAAGCAGCTAAAGTTAACAAAAGAATTGAAGATTGGGGAAAAGTATTTGACATGGAACAATGGCTTTTTCTAAAAGATTTTCTCGATATGCAAAAAAAAATTAAAGCAAAATCAGGAGGAGAAGAAAAAGAAGAAAAAGAAAACAAAGACGAAAAACCTAAAATTCTTCCTAACTACAAATTTATCCAAGACATGGTTGCAGGAAGACCCGTATTCACTTTCCCTATGGCAAAAGGTGGATTTAGATTAAGATACGGAAGATGTAGAACTTCAGGGTTTGCTTCTTGCTCTATTAGTTCTCAAACCTTAGAGATTTTAGAAGGTTTTGTTGCAGTAGGAACACAACTTAAAATTGAAAGGCCCGGAAAAGCAACAGTAATTACTGCATGCGATACACTTGAACCACCTATCGTAAAACTAAAAGATGGATCTGTAAAAAAATTAAAAACACAAGAAGAAGCTAGAAAACATAAAGATGACATTGAACAAATTCTACATTTAGGAGATCTCTTAATCTCATATGGAGAATTTTCTGAAAATAATCACCCGCTTATGCCAAATGGATATTGTGAAGAAGAATGGGCACTTGAACTTATAGATAAAATAAACAACAATTAAAGTTTATTCAAACTTATAATCAGTTTTTTCTCTTTAATTTCAAACTCTTGCATTTCACCAATATTTTCATTAGTAATTTTAATTGCACCTACTTTAGTTTTCAAAGTATTTTTTGAAGAATCTAAAAGATCTACAAAATATTTATCTGATCC
>JBFKKL010000157.1:0-1860 GCA_041631255.1 Candidatus Woesearchaeota archaeon
TATCAAGAACTTCTTCACGTCCGTACTCAACAAATTTAACTGAACCTGCATGTTCATGCCCTCCTCCATCAGAATTAGCATAAGGCAATTCTTTTTGAACCCATGATGCAAATTCTGGCATAGACATATTCTTTATTCCATCGCTAACCCTAACAGTCATAAATGTTGACCCAACAGTCATTGTAATAATTGGTTTATCACTTTCTTCTTCAAAAATTCTATGAATATGATTTGTTGATTTACCTATTGCAGGATATTCTCCCCTATAAGTTCCTTTTTCACCATCAAATTCAATTAAATAGAAAGGTCCAAAATCTTCTCCATTAGAATATTGTCTTGCAACTTTTTCAACTCTAGAATATCTTCTTTTAAGTTCCTCACCAAGCATTGAAACAAGTTCTTTTTGTAACTCCATATTTGACCCAAAAAGTTCGTCAATAAATTCTCTTGCTTCCATAAAACGTAAATAATGTGATTGCATATCAACAATTTCTCCAAGTGTTGTCAGATACTCTTCAGTAAAACCTTCTTTTTTAGCATTTTCAACATATTGATCTCTCTCTACACAATTTGTATGATCTAGTATGGCCGACATAGCAGGAATAAAAATTGAATTTTCAACTTCTGGCCAAATAAAACGAGCAAGTTCATATCCAAGCATACCTGTACAAACATTTGAATCATACCCTTCTAAATAAGGATTAATATGAGCATCAATATACTCGTCCACAGCAACTTTCCCATCTTTAACTTCTCCAGGATAATGATGGTCAACTACAACAATTGGACAACCATAAATCTTCATTTGCCTAATTGAAAGAATATCTTCCTCTGTTGAACCATTGTCCGTAATAATAATTAGTGGCGCTTTATGACCATTTTTAATATGATCTCTAAGCCAAAAAGTCAAATCTTTTACAGAATCCTCATATTCATAAAAAGGAGCTTTAGAAGGAGCCCTTCTATAATGAGTATACTGTAACATATCATCTCCAGTTATATCTTTCATAAACGCAAGAACGGCCCTCTCAATTGTAACAGCACTAGAATATCCATCGCAATCTGCATTATGTCTAAGTAAAATTGGACGTCTTTCAATTATTGCCTTTTTAATTTGTTTAGCAACTTTAAGAAATCTAGGTTTTAATGCATTCAAAACTTCAGATTTAATTGTGAAATCAACATTCGCTGCTTCAAGAAGAGAATCTTTTTCTTTTTGCAAATCAGCTTCAAAAGAGTCATTCTCTTCAGAGCTTAACTTTCTCATTTCTTTAACTTCTCCTTCAACACTTCCTTGTCTTTCTTTAATTTCTGCTTTAACATAAACTAAATCGTTAACATCTATTTCCGGAAATGCTCTAACACCTGGTTTTACAAATGCCTTAAACGTAAAATTAGAAGTTCCATCATTTAATACCATGAGTGTAGGCCCTGAAGTCTGTTTAACAACATCAACTCTACCTCTCATCTCATATATTTTCCCAATGTCTCCATCGGAAATTTCTTTAAATTGTTTATAATTCATAAAAATTAAACTATTATGAGTTTTATAAAACTTCTTAAGTCAAAGTTATCTCCCTTGAACCAGTACAACCATATCTTCCAACCATATCAATTCCACATGAGTTATATTGATAAGTTCCTTGAGAAAGTCCTGTAAAGTTATGTTCATAAGGATTATCTTGAGCTGCATAAATTGATAAAACTTCATCTGCCGTTAATGATCTTGAAAAAAGAATAATATCATCTAATTTTCCATTTAGATAATTATTTTGTAAAACTGGACCATGTCCTAAATACAGATCGGCATTACCACTATAAGATGCTGTTACACCTCCTGAATTAGCTTGAGAAACTCCA
>JBFKKL010000158.1:0-1842 GCA_041631255.1 Candidatus Woesearchaeota archaeon
ATTCTTGAATTTGAAGAGCCAAATAAATACACTAGACTTGAAATTGGACTTGATGATCACCTGTAATCATCTAAAGATTTCTGACTATTTCTACCACTAACATCTTTGAATGTTTGCCAAGATTTTCTAAAAATAAACCCAAATTCAGAGCTATTCCAATTTTCTTTCAAAAAAGCTTTAGTCTTAGGATCGCTAGGATAACCTGAGCCACAATCAATTTTTATATTATTCCTAATTTCTTCAAGTTCTTGTTCTCGAAGTTCTTTAGCAGCAATTGATGCCGCACCAACAATTGGATAATTCACGTCTGCCTTATTCTCTGAAATGATTTTACACTCAAATGAAAGCCTTTTCCTTAATTCATCGGCAAATGCATCAGGTTTAGAAGTTAATGCATCAACTATTATTAGTTGTGGCTTCTCAGAGTTCAAAACAGAAACCAAAGCCTCAATTTGAAGCTCATGTAAAGTTTTTCCTTTAGAATTATTATCATCAATTAAAGAAGGAGTCAGTTGAGCATATTTTATGTCAATATTCTTCTTTAATTTCTGGTAAACTTCATTTCTTTTCTTTGGAGAAAGTAACTTAGAGTCTTTAACACCTAATTCTTTTAAATTATCTTGAAAAGAATTCAAATCTTTAAGTCCATTCTCCAAAACAATAATGGAGAAACCTACAAACATAGAACCTAGAACTGGGCCTTTTCCAGCTTCATCAATACCAATTACCTTATACATTTTTTAAGAGCAATATTTGAATTTTTCAAATATATGCCAAAAATTCTGTTATGAATTTTTCTGCATTACAAACTCTTTCAAATCATCTTGAGAAAGCGCTCCAGACTTCTGATTTACAACTTTTCCTTCTTTAACTAATATAGTTGTCGGAATACTCATAATATTAAATTTAGATGCTATGTCTTGAGCTTCATCAACATTTATTTTTACAAATTTAACTTCTTTTACTTCATCAGAAGTCGCTTCAAAAATCGGCCCATACATTTTACAAGGCCCACACCAAGGTGCCCAAAAATCAACAACTACTGTTTCAGCTGCTCCCACTACTTCTTTATTAAATTCATCTGAATTTTTTACATGAATTATTGCCATAATAATAAACAAAAAAATGATTTTATAAAAGTTTGTTTGAATGAATTAATAACAAGGATTTCCCCTGCAACCCTCATATATACAACTTGAATATTTATATGAACTTTTTTCTCTATAGCTTTGAATTTCTTCTTCTGATAATGGTTCAACTGCAAAAACTGATGAAAAAAGAAGTATAAACAGTAATAAACCAAAATATCTCCTAGGAGATCAATAATAAATCGTAATTAAAATCTTTAGTACTACTTCTTAAAACAAAACATACAATAAAAGAAAGGTCACAGCAAATCCAAGTCCAACCTTTTCGATTACTCTTGGACTTGTTGAAAAAGTTGTAATAATTTCTTCTCCAGAAATCAAAGTTCCATAAACTTGCGATGAATCAACTCCAAAGATATTTGGTAAAAAAGCTAAATTTGGATTTCTCTCAACTAAATAACTTACTTCCCATTCATCTCCTACATCTAATTTTTTAATTTTCCAAATTCCCTTTTTATAAAAAAGTTTAGAAATATCTTTTATCAAAACATTATCATCAATCATATCTGTAACTAATATGTCCGATAAAGAGACTGACCCAAGATTCTTGACTTTAATTGTTACTTTAGCAAAATTATCATCAACATATTTAACTTCTTTTTGAATAAATACTTTTTTTTCAGGTAAAATGTCATGAATTAATAAAACTCCTTCTGAAAATATTTCTATTCCTTCTTGAATTACTAATTTAGAA
>JBFKKL010000159.1:0-1839 GCA_041631255.1 Candidatus Woesearchaeota archaeon
CAGCTGATTGGTCAATTGCAGTAGGGTTTTTGGTTTACTTTGTAGCTTTAATTGTTGCAGTAATTTATTTTTTGAGGTTCAAGAAATATTTTCCAATTGTTTTTACAGCTTCAATTTCAACTTATATTTTTGCAGTATTTTATATGTGGGATATATTTGATTTGAATAAAAACTTAGTACTTTTATTACTTGCAATATCTACAGTTTTAATGTTCTTTCTGGGACATTATTTTTCGAAAATTGAGTTAAAGCCCTCAAAAGCTCATACTTCACTAAAGGAGAGAAAATAAAATGAAATCTAAGAAACATTTGTTTTTACTTGGATTTTTAGGAGTATTATTTTTTGTAATACTTTTTTTTTCAACTTCAAGTGTGGGAGTTAGTACATCTTATTCATTTAATGATGTAGCTAAGTTAGATTCTCAAGAAAGAATTGAAATTGGAAAATTAACAGTTTCAAATGACAATTTTTTACCTAAAAGATTTAAACTTCCAAACTTCATTGCTTGTTCAAATAACACTTATTCATATTATTTATATTATGTAAATGGTGTTTCAAGTAAATATGAAGAATTTTACTCTTATTCATTTAATTATGTAGATGTATCTGCAAGAGAAACTCAAGAATTTGATTTGTTTATTAGGTATTATCCAAGATATTTTTCAGAGATTTATATCTATGAAGTAGAATATGGAGAGTATCCTTATGATTATTGTTTAAGGGCATCTGAAGAAAACCTGGTTAAAGTAATTGAAGTTGAAAATGAATAAACGTGGCCTTACAAAAACTACTGTAATTATTATAGTTGGTATAGTTATAGCTCTGATTGCTATGGGAGCTTTAATTTCTAATCTTAAGAATTTCAAAGATGTTTTAGGAACATGAAGTTCTTGGAAGTTAAGGATTTTTCTCTTGAACATACTTTGAAATGTGGACAGTATTTTCTTTTTGATTTAGTTGGGGGTAGTTTTGAAGTTCTTCATAGGAATAATAGATTTTTAGTTAGACAGGAAAGCGATAAATTATTTTTCGAAAATATTTCTGAAAAGAATTTGATTGAACTTTTTTCATTAGATTTAGATTTGCAAAAGTTTAGATTAAAACATACTGACACTTTTTTGCTTGAAGCTCTTGAAGAATATTGGGGACTTAGAATTATGAAACAGGATTTGTGGCAATGTATTGTGACTTTTGTTTGTTCAGCTGCTGCGAATATGGAAAAAATTAAGATGAATTTGAATTTACTTTGTGATGTATTCGGAGAAAATGGTAATTTCCCTGTTCCAGGTTCACTTGAGGATTTGGAGAAATTAAAATCTTGTAAAGTTGGATATAGAGCAAAATTTCTTTTTGAGATTAATGAGATTGTAAAAGAGAATCCAAATTTTTTATCTAAGGTTGAAAAAATGAATTATGAAGATTCTAAACGTGAACTTATGAAACTTCCGGGAGTAGGGGAGAAGGTTGCTAATTGCATATGTTTATTCTCTCTTGCACATGTAGAGGCTTTTCCAGTTGATACTTGGATTGCTAAAGCGTTAAAAAATATTTATGGTGTTGAAAAGAAATCTGAAATTGACAAATTTATTGAAAAAAACTTTTCTTATATGGGAAAACATATTTTTGCATAGTTTGTGATTATCATGCTTTATTATACTGATTAATAAACAGAAAAACAGTAAAATCAAAAAATGTAAAATATCTAGTAGAAATTTTTGTCAATATGCAACATGGTTTTTGACTAATATCGATTAATTTTTTTATGAGTTTCACATGTTTTGTGTAATCATCAATATTTATAGAGTTCAATTTTGGTAGCAATGCTATTCATAATTAAA
>JBFKKL010000160.1:0-1833 GCA_041631255.1 Candidatus Woesearchaeota archaeon
AAGAAATAATTTCTCAATTGGAAGCAGAATTTTTAATAATAAAGAAAAGAAGTGGGATTCATCTAATTAATTCAAAGTACGACAATTTTAGATTTAAACCAAATTCACTTGATATGGTAACCTTAAACTGTCCTGGCCCTTCAGTATCAATTTCAGGAATTGAAATGGAATTAGATAGATGTTTAAAAAATGGCGGCATTTTTTTATATTCGCATGTCATTGATTCCATATCTGACAACCTACTTCCAGAGAATTTTACTATTTTAGCCCATGGTTTTTTCCCAAAAGTTACATCTTTAGATTATAAAATAAATTTAAGGGATTTCTCTTCTTCATATCCTATAAATCTACCAAATTTAATTTTCCCCAGCAGAGTTCTTTTTCTTAATATAGTAGAAAATTTTGTCAGAGAAAATTATGAAAATTGTGATGAATTAGAAGAAGGTTTTGCATACAAAGGGGTTCAGTTAAGACCAAATTTCAAAGTTTGGATGAAAAATTAACTTTTATTTTTAATCAATTGTGTCGACAAAACTTAATAAAGTAAAGAAGTGAATATTTGAATAAATGAAGGAGTTTGAAAGTTTTTCTTGCATAGAGCATCATAAAGAAAAAAAGAGACATAAACTTCCAGATATTTTAGTATTAATTTTTATAATAGTAACATTCTTGTATTTAGTATTCAACGTTGAAGTCAACACTATAGGTTCTTCAAAAGAGTTAAATACAATATATATTTTAAATGAAGAAGTTCAGAAAAAAATTCTCTCAGAGAGAAAATATGAAGAACTTATGTTCAAGGCAGAAACATCTTTTGTTCCAGATAATATTGAAGTGGATAAAGTTAGTTCAATGATTTTTTCATTAGTTAATAAAGAAAGAACCAATAACAAGTTAAATACTGTTCTAAAAGATATTGAATTGGAAAAAGCAGCAAAGTATCATGTAGAAAATATTGCTTTTGGAAAATCTGAAATTTCACACATAGATAAATCAGGAAATGGACCATATGAAAGATTAGCTAACTTAGGAATTGTTCAAGAAAAGGAGATGGAAGTTAATTCAAGAATGAGGATTTGCTCAATAATTTTGGAGAATATTCAAGTTTATGATATAAGTTTTCTTGGTCTTGACGGGTCTGAAGACAATATAAATCAATTGGTTGCACAAAAAGTAATAAATAATTGGAAAAAAAGCGATTTACATTATAGAGCGTTATTAGATGAAAAACATTGCTCCACAGGAATTAGTGTTTATTATGATAGAAATTCAAAATTTATTTATGTAGTTGGATTGTTTAGAAAGTTTGATTAAAGTGAGCTGTCTAGTTAACGTCAGGTTTTTCCTGTCCAATTTTTTAGGGTTCTACTTTCACACCCTAATTCTTTAGAGTTTAAGTAGTATCACACCCTATGCACCCAAAATTCTGTAACTTTAACTTCCAAAATACAATTTGATTAAGTGACATAGTTTATTTATAATAAATAGAGGTTTTTAGAACACCCACTATTACTCCCTATAATCTAAGAATTTGAGTAATAGAGATAAAATCACACCCAAATGTCCCCACCTTAATTGTATATACAATTAATACTTTAGATAATATTTTTTTCTTTTAGATGATTTATTAATTCCCTACGTACAAGAACAGGAATACCAGAAGAAAGTTTTTGATATGATTTTTTATAATTCTTATTAGTTAAAACAATAACACAACTATTAGGATATAGATTAGAAACATCTTCAAACTTCTCTTTTAATTTAGTTTTTCTTTTATTAAAACTTATACCTGTCTCAACTTCAATAGCAAAAGGTTTCTCTTCGCTATCAAGA
>JBFKKL010000161.1:0-1829 GCA_041631255.1 Candidatus Woesearchaeota archaeon
CCCAATGTTTATCGTCCTGTTGGTTCTAACCCTCTTAAATCTATGCAATCTTCTTTTAATTCGCAACTTACTGCCCTTGCTAATAAGTACCCTTCTGACAAAAACTTTATTTTGGCTTTCAAATCTGTTCTTCCTTCCCTCCCCTACGCTTATGGTCTTCCTAAATTACATAAACCTAATACTCCTCTTCGTCCCATCATTTCTTTCTGCAATGCCCCTTCCTACAAGCTCTCCAAAAGACTCGCCTCTATTTTGTCCCCCATCTTAGGAAAATTTTCCTCCGCTCATTTAAAACATACTGGGGATCTTCTCGATAGACTTCGTTTGGTTAATGTTTCTAATTCCAAGTTTGTCTCTTTTGATGTCACTTCTCTTTTTACTAATGTTCCTCTTCAACCTACTCTCGATTTTCTTTCCCGCCGTTTGACTTCTAGTGATTTCTCTTTTCCCATTAGTATTCCTTGCCTTCTTGATTTAATTATGATAACTAGCCAGAATAATTTTTTCACTTTTAAAGATAAATTTTTTGAACAGATTTTTGGCTTTCCTATGGGTAATCCCCTTTCTCCTATCTTAGCTAACCTCTTCATGGAACATGTCGAATCGGACCTTCTCCCTACTTTTTCAGGCTCTCCTCCTATTTTTTGGGTTCGCTATGTTGACGATATCTTGACTCTTATAGAAAATAATGCCAATATTTCTAGTCTCCTCACTTTCTTAAATGGTCTTTATCCCACCTTAAAATTCACTCTTGAAATTGAAAACCAAGGTAAAATTCCGTTCCTTGATGTTCTTTTACACAGATTTTCTAACTCCCTCAAATTTGAAGTTTATAGGAAACCCACTCATTCTAATGTTTATTTACATTATTTTTCGTTCCACTCTCTCGACGTTAAACGTTCTGTTGTTCAAGGTCTTTTCCTCAGAGCCCTTCGAATCTCTAGTCCTGAATTCCTTGATAAAGAAATTTCCCACATTTTTAAAACGTTTTCCTCTCTTGGTTATCCCCATTCTGTCATCAATAGTGCTTTGTTTCGTGCCAGAAAAACTTTTTACCGTGTTCATCCTGCTTCTCCCAATAATAATTCTAAGAAGTGTGTGATTGTTCCTTTTGTCCCTGTCTTAGATAACCCTGTTTTTCATGGTCTTCTTCGTTCCCAGGATGTCCGCCTAGTATTTAAATACCCGAATTCTATTAAATCTTGTGTCAGTAGCAACAAAAGCAGTGAAGAATTACCTGTTCACGCTGGTGTTTATAAGACTAATTGTAAAGATTGTGACAAAGTGTATTTTGGGGAGACTGGAAGAGATATCAATGTTAGAATTAGAGAACACAGATCGGATTTTCTTAATTGTAAGACATCTAGTGCTTTATTTTCTCACTCTAGCAATTCTGGTCATGCCATTGATTTCAATTCTACCCATATTATTCATAAATGTAATGATTTAAAGCGTCGTCGTATTGTGGAAAGTGCATTGATTAATGTAAATTCAGATCATATCTTAAATCAAAATCGTGGTTTCTATGAACTTAACTCTTTTATTAGCAAAATGATCTTGAATTCTGTCCATTGTACTTTGTAATTCATTCCTTTGATAATGGTTTACAGTTGTAGACCGAAACGTCAGGATTTTATTCAATAAAAATTTTATTCAATTATCTATTGTGGGTTAAATTTCTACTGTCAATTAGAAGACCAATTTCTACTGAACATCATACTTGATTCTTGTTTGTTATCTGTTGGTGCTTGAAATCTGAAAGAGCGTACTAACCTTTCGAATACGGTTTCAAAATAAACTCGTTCCAACACCCGTGTTGATCATTGGGG
>JBFKKL010000162.1:0-1824 GCA_041631255.1 Candidatus Woesearchaeota archaeon
ATTAATGCCCCAAAAGGAGCGTCAGGATTTTTTTGAATTACCTGTTTTACAACTTCTAAAAGATCATCTTCTGAAATCTCTTCACCTATAACTCCTTTTTCTTTCAAATATTCTTTCAAATTATCGACATGATCAAGTTGATCTTTATATAAACTTAAAAATAAATCTCTTAAAATTTTAAGGTTCAAATTATCTTCATTAATTGAACTTGCAATATCTTTATATAATTCATGCGTAAAATTCACAGGTTCAACATTCTCTCTTTTTTTTATATCTTTAGGAATATCAAATAAAACTGAATATAAAAATGAAGCTTGTTTCTTTGATAAATCTAAAAGTTCTTTAAACTTATTTTCATTAAATTCTTCAAGAATACTCTGAACTTTATTCTCTTCAATTGAAAACTCTTTAGATAATCTTTCAATTTTTTCATCATACAATTCTGGCAAGTTTTTTGATAATTCACTCAAATAGTTACTATCCAAATCAATTTCAGGAACATCTGTTTCAGGATACATTCTCGCTGAACCTGGCATATATCTCAAAAATTTAGTTTTAACTCCTTTAGGATCAACTTGCCTAACTTCAGAGGTCACTCCTTGGATCATCTCTTCAATTATTTCAATAACATATTTCAAAGATTCATTTGCAACTTTTTTATCTTGTACAATTAAAATAAAACTATCATTTCCTTCAAGTTTAAGATTTTTTCTAATACTTTCAACTTCATTTTCAGTTATCCCATAATTAGGCATTTCATCTGAATGAAAAAGTCCTTTAATTTGTGGAAATCTTTTCTTATTTTTATCTGAGATTTCTGTTGCAAATCTAAAATTTTCCTGCATTTCTTGTCCCAAGATTCCTTTAAAATTCTTTAATTTTATTGCATAAACGCCAGAAGTTGTATCTTTCAAATTAGCCAATACAACTTTTGAAGTAGTCTTTTCAAAGCAATTAGTAATATCATAAATTTTTTTATCTGAAAAATTTTTCGAATCAACACCTCTTAATTTTAGCTCAGTTAAAATTGATACATAAACTACTTGACGCCTAACTTCATTATGAACTATTTGTGGAATTAATTTAACATTTTGAGCACCTTTAATTTCAATTCTTGAACCTTTTGAAATTGATACATTCAAATCTTGTCTAATTGTTCCAAGTCCTCTTTTAACATCATCAAAACTCCTCAAAATAGACCCCAATTTGTAAGCAACTTTCTGAACTTCATCCGGAGTTTTCATATCTGGATCTGTTGTAAGTTCAATTAAAGGAATTCCTTGTCTATCAAGTGCAAAAACACTATGCCTATGCTCCCTTTCAAGTACCCTACATGAATCCTCTTCAACATTCATTGCAGTAATCCCTACTCTCAAAGAACCAACTTCAATGAAACCAGAAACGCCAAGCATAGCTGTTCTTTGAAAACCTGAAGTAATAGACCCATCAACAATTAATTTTCTCATAAATTGAATTTTATCAAAAAACTCTAAATTCAGCATTTGTCCAAGTCTTATTGCACATTCAACTGCTTTCTTGTTAGGGCTTGAAGGAGGCTCTTCATCCAAGTCTACAAGACAAGAAATTTCATCATTAAACTTGTAAACATTATACTTTCCTTTCTTAAATTCTTCAAGAGCCGCCCTATCAATTTCCCCAGTTTCTCCAAGTGAAAATCTAAGTTTTCTTGTTACTTGTTTCTCTAATCTAGAATTATCCTGAATGTCACAAGGACAGGAGCAAAACAACTTTCCAGTATTCAACTGTTGGTGAATTTCAATACCACATAAAAGTCCTTCTTTTTTGTAATCAATTTCATCAAAA
>JBFKKL010000163.1:0-1815 GCA_041631255.1 Candidatus Woesearchaeota archaeon
ACCAAATTCTATTATCAGTTTTTAGAAGAAATCATCATTTAAGCCCTGAATATGTTGAAGAATCAAACAAACTTTTTGACCATTATCATCCAATTGAACAAAATCCTCATTTGTCTGAAGAAGAGAAATTTCCTAAAATTGTTGAATGGTGGACAAAGCATTATACTCTAATGGCTAAATGTGGTTTTACTCACAAACTTATTGAGGAAGTTGTAGAAAATTATGAGATTCACATAAGAGAAGGTTTAGAAGAATTAATAGAAATTTCAAATTCTAAAGAAATTCCATTTTTTGTATTTTCCTCAGGAATTGGAGAAGTTATAATTAAAGTTCTTGAAAAGGTTTCAGTAAACAAAAGACCACATGTGATATCAAATATTTTAGAGTTTGATTCTAAAGGAGTTTTTACAAAAGTTCAAGGAGAAATAATTCACGGACTCAATAAAACTGCTGACATAATAAAGAGAACTCCACTTTTCAAAGAAATTGAAAATAGAAGAAATATAATTCTTCTTGGAGATTCCTTAGGAGATTTAAAGATGACGCAAGGATTAGATTATGACACTATACTTAAAATTGGTTTTTTCAATAAACAAACAAGTGATGAACATTACGAGCATGCAAGAAAACAATTTCTAGAGAAATATGACATTGTACTTGAAGGAGATAGAGATTTGACTCCAGTAATTGATATAATAAAGTCATTATAGTTTTCTCATTTCAACATAAATATTATTTTCAAAGATAAACTCTTTTTCAATTTCAAATCCAGCATTTATGCACATTTTACTAAGTTCTCCTATTTCAAAAAAATAATAATATCTGTTCACTTGTTTGTCAAATTTAACTTTGTAAATTTTATCTTTAACTTTCTCAAATTTCCCTTTTTCAATCTCTTTTTCAAAATATTCTTTGTTTGGATGCCAGTTAACAAGAAGTATTTTACAATTCTTTTTTAAAATTCTTTTCATTTCCTTTAAAGCTTTTAATTGGTCTTCAAATTCAAGTAAATGATGGTGCGCTGCAATTGAGATTAAAACATCAAACTCATCATTTTCAAAAGGAATAGAGACCATAGAACCAACAACTCCTTTAAATCCTTTCTCATTTACAATTTTAATTTGACCTTTAGAATAATCAACTCCAAAACAATTTTCTTGTTTAAATCCTTGTTTCATAGCCTCACTCAAATCACGCCCGGCTCCACACCCAACATCAAGTAATTTAAGATTTTCTTTATTCTCAAAACTCTTTAGAAATTCACTAACAGGTTTCCATGAAAATTGTCTTTTACTATCCCATTTTTTAGAAACTTTATTGTAAGTTTTGCGAGTAATATCTTCAAATTTCTTGAACATTTTGTGTTATATCTAATCTTTCAAGTTTTTTATTTAAATACCACTCTAGAAGAATTTTCAAATTAACTATATCTTCTTCATTATATTTTAGAAGCGTTCCAAGAGCTCCTCTATCTCCCTGTTTATAGCGCCTCCACAATCTAACTGCTTCGCGCCCATCAACACTTTCAACTTCTTCATCTCTTACAACTCCAAGCTCTTTCTCAATTTTTTTAAGACCGCCACTAAGTCCAAACTCTTTTAGAAGAAATCTTAAATCTACATGAAGTGCATCATATTTTTCACCAAATTTATGTTCTATAAATGGAATATCAAATTGTTTTCCGTTAAATGTTACAATAACATCAAACTCTTTCAGTTTATCTTTAGCATCTTCCAAATTTACACCATTTATGAAAATGTGAGGAAAATCTCCATCATAAATTCCAATTAAAGTAATTTCATTAGTCCATCTTGA
>JBFKKL010000164.1:0-1802 GCA_041631255.1 Candidatus Woesearchaeota archaeon
GCATTTGGTCTTTCAACTATGGTTTTTGGATTCACATTTTATTCGGGTTCAGAAGTTCTTTTAAATGCCATAATATTTTTCTATGGTGTTTGTATGACTCTGGCACTTGCAAGAAATTGGATATTAAAATTAAAATATTCAAGAGGTTGGCCACTCCCGTTAAATGGACTTTTTTTCCCGTTAATTTACTATATTTATGTATTTTTTTTAAGTTCTCAAGGTAACTCGTTATTTTTAGTTTTTTATGTGGCTGTAAGTTTACTTTCAATTTCACAGATAAATTTTCTAGGTTATTCTGAAGATACGACTAGTAAATATAAAATAGTTAATGCAAAAAATGAAGATTTAGAAGATGAGTTTCAAGAGTCGTGATAATTATACGTTTTAACTTTAAATCTTCTTCTAGCTCTATCATTTTGAACTTCATATGGGTCACTAAACTCAAAAGTACTATTATCAGATTTGGTAGAGTACTCCTCAACTTCTGATTCCAAAAATTCATCAATTAAATCTTCAATATGTGCAATCTTTTCTTTAGTCATAGTTCGACGATGTTTTTTTAAAAATTCATTTATGTATTCGTGCAATTTTTCATGTGAAGATTTTTTCTCTTTCCAATTGTCAAGAGTTGCAATTAAAAGTTCCTTTTCATAATCGGAAAGTGCCATATAATAACAAGGTTTTTTAAGTTTATAAGTGTGACGAAAAACAAAAAGTAGTCACAACTTATTTATTTAGATTTCATTTCATACGCTCCAATCCAATTCTTTGGTTTCAACTTTTCAAGTTCATCGCACCTTTTAATAAAAGTTTTAGAAGGTTCATCATTAAATTCTTTCAAGCATTTTTCAAATACTACTTTTGCCTTTCGAAATTCTCCATTCTTATACAATAAAAGTCCCTTCTCAAATAGTTTAATTTTTTTATTAAGTCTAATATTATTTTTTTCAGAAATAAGTTCATAAGTTTTAACTACCTTTCTTTTTCGTTTTAACAGAATCAGAACTCTTCTTCAGGTGTAAAAAATGAAATCTTAATATATAAAGCTATTGATTTTTCTCTTTAAACATAAAAAATAAATAAACTAAACCAACTCCTACTGCAGGCGCTAAGAGCCCTAGGAGCAGTGCAGGCAAGAAAGAAACTACGAAAAGAAAAATCAGAGTACAAATCAACCAGAGTACTAAACCTGCTAAAGTTAAAAGTAAAGGTTCAGTAAATTCAATTTTCATACCAGAATTTCAAGATATGTTCTTTATATATTTTTCTTATCTCGTTCAAATAATATATTTCAAGTTTCCATTATGTAAGTTGTAACTACTATTAGTAATAACCAATACTCAATTTTATAAATAGTTTATGTTTAATCACATTATCTAAAAAATATGTCGTGAGGGAATTAAAATGAGTTTAAGTAATTTATTCAAGAATTTAACGGGTCAAAAAAGAGTGGCTCGTGAAAATATTGGGAAGAATATAATTAATTCAGAGTCCAACAATTTCCATAAAGAAACCCTTGCAAATTTATCATTAAATTATTTAATTGAACATTCTAGTTCTAATTTAGATTATAGGGATGAGCTTTTTAGAAGGTATGAATCACAGCAAAGAACAATTGACTTTCAAGCATCTAAATTATTAGAACTTGAAGGACTAATATCTTCTCTAAGTACTAGACTAAACATTCTTCAAGATCAGTATGACAGAGACTTTTTAACTGGCCTTTATACAAGAAGATCATTTGAAACCAAATCTCATAAAGCCATTAGGAGTAGTTTGGAAGGAAGAGTTACAATCTTAAA
>JBFKKL010000165.1:0-1797 GCA_041631255.1 Candidatus Woesearchaeota archaeon
AACTTCATCTTGCAGGTCAAGGGAAAGGAACCTTTTACACTCATGATGTTCCAGATAAATATGGTTTTGAACAAAGAAGAACAATTATGCAGCTTGCAAAGCTCAATAAACAAACTTTAAGTGTTCATGGAAGTTTTGATATAACTTCATTTTCAGGTTTAACACAAGGAGGATTTAATGAGGCTCAAAGAGCAACAAATATTAAAGAGATTGATGAAACGTTAAAATTCGCATCAGAAACTGCAAAAGGTGGAGCAGTTGTATTTCACATCCAAGGAGATCCAATCCCAACAAGCAGAGGAGAATTAAACATTTCAAAAGAATACTTAGATTGGCTTAAAAAAAATAATCCCAAAGAATACGAAACTCTTCAAAAAGAGTATTTTAATATTGATCCACTAAAAAGAAGATTTGTTGATAATGTTGATCAAGAAAAAGAAGTTAGAGCCCAATTTAAAGATTTCAAAAATGGAAATAAAGAGGAGAGAGAAATTTATGAAGAATATACTCAAAAAGCAAAACAAACAGGAAGAGAACCTTGGGAAGAATATTTTGTATCAACCAATCTAGAAAAAACTAAAGTCTCTCCTGATTTTGACCCTTTAATTGTTGTAGGGAATAAAATTTCGGCGGCAAGTCGTGAACAAGAACTAGTTGATTTTGACGTATTAAAATCAAAAAATGGAAAAGGATTAACACCAGATGAGAGAAATACAATTAAAAAATTAGGGATTGATTTAGATGTTGGAATAAGTATTGATGATTATCAAAAAATTAATGCAGTTTTTACAAATGGTCTCCCTGAGGAATATAAAGACCAGATTTCTCAAGATGAATTTAGAAAATTAAAAAATAAACTAGTATTATCATATGAGAAAGTTTTTGAGAATAATAATTACCTTCAAGCTCAAGCAGATAAAGAATTTCACAAAAAATTTATTCAAAATCAAATTGAATTAATTAATTTACAAAAAGAAGATTTAGATGTTAATTATCAAGTTAATAAAGATAGTTTGGACGAAATAAGGGCAATAAAAAGACGTGAAAGAGAAATATTAAATGAAGTTAAAAAAGCAAATGAAGTTGGAGATGAAGCAAAAATAAGAAAATTAAGACAAGAACTTCATGGCGGTCTAACGGAAGAAGAAACTAAAGAATTTAATTCTATAATCAAAAAAATTGAGGAAAAAGGTCAAAGTTCTCTAACTCCTCAAGAATTGGATAAGGCAAGAGATTTTAGTGAAAAAAGTCAAGGTAGGGGAGGAATTGAATACCAAAAACTATATTTAATGCAAAGAATAGGCCAAATTGAATATCAAAAAGTAGAAAAATACGACGAATTAGTTTCTCAAACAAATGAGCAAATGAGAAAACTAAAAGAACAATCAAGAGAAGTTAAAGCAATAACTGATGAAACTTTCAAAAAGAACACAACGGCTATGGGAGAACTAGGAATAAAAGCTCTAAGATACCAACTTGATATGAAACAAAAAGCAAAAACTGGAAGTATAAAAGCGCAAGAAATAAACAAAAAAGTTAAAGAACTTCAAAAAGAATTTGATAAAGAAACAAATAATGCAAAAAGAAATCAAATTCAAAACAAAATTTTAGAAGAAAAATATAAACTAAAAAGACTTACAGGATCAAAAGATTACGAAGATATTGATATTTTAGATAGGCCTTTGTACTTAGCTCCAGAAAACATGCTTCCAGGATACGGTTCACTAACATCAATTGAAGAGTATAAAGGAACTTTAAGAATGGCGCAGCAAGAATTTGCGAAAAAAATTCTAAGTG
>JBFKKL010000166.1:0-1784 GCA_041631255.1 Candidatus Woesearchaeota archaeon
CTATGACTAAATAGAGGAAAAACAGTGAATCTTGGAATGTGTCTTGTAAAAAATTTTATGTTTCCAAGTCCTTGATAATGACCACTTTTATTCCATTCATAAAATTTGTTCGTGAAATGTGCACCTAAAAGCCCATTAATGTCGTCAGGAATTGGAGTTCCTAAAAGATCAGATTCTCCATTAACTATGGGAAAAATATATTCTTGATTTTTATTTGCACTAGTTATCACACTTCTAATATATTTCTGTTCAAAATAATCGGAATTAGGTATGCACATAACTAAAACACTTGTTTTTTCATTTGTGAAAGGGTCATGTTTAACAACTTTATATAAACAATCTTCTTCTTTAGTATAATCTTCTACAATGTCTCCCGACAATAGAAGTTTTCCATATAAACTTCCAAACATTTGATCTTGAAGAGAATTCATTTAATGAAATTTTATATATCGCATCATATATAAATCTAATTAAATTACCTATTCTATGAATTACTCTTTAGAAAAATCGAGTGATGGAACAACTAAAATTCTCTTTAAAGGCGGTTTTCATGCAGTATTGATTCCTCAAAAAGGTAAGAAGACAACTATTTGTGTATCCTCACAAGTTGGCTGCGCTATGAATTGTCAGTTTTGCTATACAGCTAAAATGGGATTTGTTAGAAACCTTTCAAAAGAAGAAATTTTGAATCAAATCTTTGCAGCCTTAGAGATTTTAGAAGTAGACTCTCAAAACTTAAGAACAAATACTAATTCCAAAGGAAATATTTACATTCACGACAAAATAACTGCTATTGTCTTTATGGGTATGGGAGAGCCATTAAACAATTTTAATAATGTAATACTATCTTGTCAGGAATTGAATACAAATTATGGATATCCTCTAAAAAAAATTACAGTGTCAACATCAGGAATTATTCACCAAATGGAGAAATTCTTAAAACTCGATACAAAAATGGCATTAGCACTTTCACTGCACTCACCTTTTCAAGAAATAAGGGATAAAATAATGCCACTTGTAAAACAATTTACAATTAAAGAATTAGTCAAAGTTTGTAACAATTATAACTCAAAAAGAAAAGACAAGATTATGGTAGAATATATTATGATGAAAGATTTGACAGATAGGGAAGAAGATTTAGAAGAATTAATTAACTTAGGATTTTCCAAAATGACAAATATTAATCTAATTCCCTTAAATGGAACAATGGATTTAGAAAATAAAACATATGGATCATCCTCTCTTCAAAGATGTGTAGAATTTAAAGAAAAACTTAGAGAAAATGGATATAAATGTTTCATAAGACATACACGTGGAGAGGACATTGATGCTGCTTGTGGCATGTTACAACTGGAAATTTAAGGAGTACAACTTGTAAAGTTTGGTTTTGGAAGTGACCATTGTGGAGTTGATTCATTAAAATTATTACAAAAATTTACAGAACTAACGTTCCAAGATGATAAGTCTTGGTTAAATGAAGTTGCATAGCTAAACATATAATTCATATTATTTACATTACTTAAATTCCACGATAGAATACTTTGATTAAATACTGTAGCATTACGAAACATATATTGCATATCTGATACAGAACTAGTATCCCAAGCACTTAAATCTTGATTAAATATTATAGCATCTCTAAACATATATGACATAGTTGTCACAGAACTAGTATCCCATGTACTTATATCTTGATTAAAATTACTTGCATAACAAAACATACAATTCATATTATCAACAGAACTAGTATCCCATGCACTTATATTCTGGTTAAAACTACTTGC
>JBFKKL010000167.1:0-1781 GCA_041631255.1 Candidatus Woesearchaeota archaeon
AAGATGGACAGATCAAATAACGTTAATTGGAATTTATGACGGAGATTTCCCACACATTTTTATTAACGGAGTTAACTTAGAAGATGCTAAAGAAAAACTAAAAGAGTTTGACGTTATTGTTACATTTAATGGAAAGCAATTTGATCTTCCTTTTATTGAACACAAATTTCAGGAAAAATATGATGTACTTCATTTAGATTTAAGATTTATGTTAAAAGAATTTGGACTTAGTGGAGGCTTAAAAAAAATTGAAAATGAACTTGGAGTTAATCGTTGTGAAGAAGTTCAAGATGTTGATGGTCGTGAAGCTGTTAGATTATGGCGAAAATATAAGCAAGGTGATAGGGCAGCACTTGCAACTCTTTTAAAATATAATGAAGAAGATATTGTTAATTTAAAATGTCTTTTGAACTGGTATTTGGATAAAAAAACTGGAGAGTTAAGTGTTGAGAATGTTGTTTGAAAAAAATCAAGACATTCTTATTGAAAAAATTGATGGAATTGAAAATGATTTCTCTGGTTTAAATGAGTTTATTGGAGAGGGTTGGGAAAAAGTTATTGCAAATGATCCACAAGTTTTTAATGGTAAACTTTTAGCTTTTGAAAAATTAGAAAATAAAAAAATTTTAGTTTCTGAGTCCATAACATATAAATACATAACTGGTCTTAGAAATAGTTCCTATAAGTATTCTGGAAATGAACTTTGTGCTTTAAGTGTTATTACAATACTTGAAACGACTGACAATAAAACTCTTATTAAAAAAAGAAATAGTGGCGATTGGGAAGAATCATTTGAACTTCCCGGTGGGTTTGTTAGAAATTATGAAACATCAATTTTTGAATCTTTAAAAAATAGATTAAAAGAAGACTTTGGAGAAAATTTTGAAAGTAATATAGTGAAAATGGAATTTGAAAATATATTTCACTTTAAAGAAATTTTTGAGATGATGTGTATTATAAAAACTAAAGTGAATTTTTCATCTTTAGAAATAAAAAATCCTGATGTTATAATTATAGATTCATTAAGTGAAATTCTTCTTTGTGGAAGTTTGCATAAACCTTCAAAAAGAGTTATAGAATTTATTAATAGAAAAGAGGTAGAAATTCAAAATGAATTATGAAGAAATAACTAAAGATTCTTATACAAAAGTTTCTAAAGATTGGAATTCTAAAAGACAATTTTCTTGGAAGCCAGTTATTGAATTTTTATCAAGTTTTGAAAATAAAAAAGATCTGAAAATACTTGATGTTGGATGTGGTGCGGGACGTGACTTAGATGAAGCTTTTAAACAAGGATTTTTGAAAAAAAATTGCTATGGAGTTGATTATTCAAAAGGACAAATTGAAATAACAAAAGAAAAAGGATACAATGGAAGTGTTACTTCAATGATAGATTTGCCCTATGAAAATGAATCATTTGATTTGATGACATCAATTGCTGCGCACCACCACCTTTTAGAAAAAGAAGATCAACTTAAAGCACTTGTGGAGATGAAAAGAGTGCTTAAAGGAAGTGGGTTTTTTCTTTTAGTTAATTGGTACCCTGAACAAGAATATTTTGAAAATGAAATAAAAAAAGGGAAATTTGAAAAAGTTAAAAATAAAATTTACAAAGTAACTTTTGATAAAAAAGTTGATAGATATTATTATTTTTTTGAAAAAGATGAACTTGAAAAGTTATGTATTGAAGCTGGATTTAAAATTGAAAAATCATTTATTGAAGGTTCAAATATTTATTTGAAGTTGAGAAAATAAATCTACTTATTTATTTATATAAATTC
>JBFKKL010000168.1:0-1778 GCA_041631255.1 Candidatus Woesearchaeota archaeon
AAAAACGACCGATCCACCACTAAGAAACGGATGTTTCATGTAGACCTCCTTAAGTTGATTTAATAAAGTACGAAATTTTAATTGTGGATTTTTTTTTACAAGACCTCTTATAAATGTAGCATAACTCATTGTTTATTTTCCAAATGTTTTTTTATATCTTTAAATAATAAAGGTTTATTCTGATAAAAATTATTTATTACTTTTCCAACGTGTTCAATTGAATCAATTTTAAATTTAGCAAGGTAAGCTAAAACAAGCGCTCTCTCTTTAAGCATTGTATAAAATTCTTCTTCCCCAACTCCATAAAAATCTTCAAGTTTTCTAAGTAATACTTCAGGCCTATTCTTAAAATAATGTTTGCCCGTTTTAGGATCAACTTGTATAACTATTCTCTCATCACCCGTCTGAGTCATTTCCGCAATATGAAGAGTGTACCTTCTACCAGTTCTTCTATTTCTGTGTTGCACAACTACTAAACCAAGTGAGGATAAAGCAATTTTTGGAATTTCAATTGGAGAACTTGAAAGTCTATCAACAGTCTCACCTGCAGTATTTGCATGAAAAGTCCCGTAAACACTATGTCCTGTTCTCATTGCTTCAAATAACACTTCAGCTTCTTGTTTTTTTCTAATTTCTCCAATAATTATTCTATCAGGTCTCATACGAAGAGAATTAACTATTAAATCAAGCATAGAGATTTCTCCTTTTTTTTCTTGATTTGCTTGACGAGCTTCCATAGGGACCCAGTGGGCATATTGAGGAAGTCTAATTTCACGAGTATCTTCAACTGAAACAATTCTTTGTTCAATAGGGATAAATGAACTTATAGCATTCAAAAATGATGTTTTACCAGACCCAGTTCCACCTGCAACAATTATTGAAAGTTCATTCTCAACAGCAAGCCAAATAAGAGCAAGTGCAAGAGGTGATGATGTATTTGTATTTATCAAATCTGAAACTGTCCAAGGTTTATCAGAAAAACGTCTTATTGTAATTGTTGACCCTTTAGTTGAAACAGGATTAAGTGTTGCATTGAGCCTATGTCCTCCTCTTAAGTGAGCATCTAAAAGTGGATTCAAATTGGAGAAGAATTTCCTATTATCAAGTGCAACACGAGAAGCTACATTTTGAATTTCTTCATCATCTAAAAAAGAAAGATTTGTTTTGAGCCACCCATATTTTCTATGGTAAATCATAACTGGAGACTGTGAACCATTAATTGTAATTTCTTCAATTTGAGAATCAGAAACCAAAATATCAATAAACCCTAAATCTAAATTCTTCTGAACGATATAAGTTATGAGCTTTTGTTTTTTTTCAGGATCTAAAACAGGAAGATAATATTTTAAAAGTTCTTCAACTTTCCTTATATAAGCTCTTTTTAACTCATCATAATCAATTTCTTTTGCTTGCGCCTTTTCAAAAATTCCTTCCCTGAGTAAATCCTCTTTGATTTTCTCAACAATGTAAAAAGTATATTCATCAATATCCAATATTCCTACTTCATAAGTTTTAATCAAATCATTCTCTCTTTTGTAAATCGATATAGGAATCTTTGTTCCTTCAAAAATTATGTCGTAATTTGTAATTAAATCCATTTTAAGAAAGCTTTTTTGCTGAAAGAGCCCTGTTTATTTTTTGTTTAACCTCTTGTTTTTTAATATCTGAAACAGGGATTATCTGAAGAGCATACATCATTTTTTTATAAAGCTCAGAAACTTCTTCTTTAGAGTTTGAATTAATAAAAGCTGAATATAGTTTATTGAACTCTTTAAGCA
>JBFKKL010000169.1:0-1774 GCA_041631255.1 Candidatus Woesearchaeota archaeon
AAATTTAGAAACTGAGTTCACAAGAAATTTAGAACCTTTTCCAGCAACATAAAATTTCATATAAAAAACTCCATCATTTAGATAGAATGTTTCAATTCTAGAATCTTTAAGTATTTGAAATTCTTGATTTAAAAAATATAGGTCCACAGAGGAGAGTTGTTTCATGATTAATTTACATAATAAATAGTTTATAAATTTGATTAATGGTAAGGAAATGATTAAACTTGGATAAACTTTTTATTGTATTTTCAAAACTTTTCTAAGATTATTTTTATTTCTATTTTGTTAAACTATATTTACATGGCTGAGAGTTTAATGAAAAACATAAATGATTATAAAATTGAAAATGTATCTTATACTGATTTTGTAAGTTTAATTGATGAGTAAAATAGACCTCATGGAGGAAAAAAATACAATTCGAGAAATTTTCAAAATTCTTACATAAATAAACACTCTAAAGTTTTAGAAGTTGGTAGTACAAATGGATTTACTTCTCTAGAAATTGCAAGAGTTATTGGGTGTGAAGTAATAGGTGTTGACATAAACTCAAATTCTGTAGAAAATGCTAATAGATTCTATCAAAAAAACATTCAAATTAATTGAAAGTCCCTTCTCTAAGTAATGGTTTCTTCTCTTTAACCCAATGAGGTTTTATTTCCATAATCGTGTCCATATAAATTCTTTCAACGCTTTTTCCATTTGTACTAATTATAGGGAATCTTTCAGGCCAGCGAGTTTTATAAAATTCAACAACACTATGTTCATTTTTCATATAGTTTTCAAGCCTATCTTCAAATGAAATATTCTTGTTCTCACTTAATTCATATCTTCTTCTAAGTTCTTCTTCACTAGTTTGAAAATAAATTGCAGCAACGACATCAAATTGTTTTTCAATAATAGGAATTTGACTTAAACTTCTAGGAATTCCATCAAGTACAAAATATGGGTAACTATTTTTTTGAAAAGCTCTGTTTTTCTCTTCATCTAATAATCTAAAAACCAAATTATCATCAATTCTTTCTTCAGGATAAGTTCTAATTAATTCTCCAATTTTAACATGTGCTAGTCCAATTCTTTTTTCTAATTGATTTGCTTGCGTAGATTTGCCTGAATATGGCATTCCAAAAAGAATAACTGTAGGAAATTGTGTCATACCCTGAGAAATCAAAATTCTCTTATAAAAATTACTATATTTTTATTGAAAAAGCTTTAAATACTTCTTTTTCTAATTAATAATATGGCTCAAATAGAAAAACTTTTAGGCAATCCAATTCCTTTTCTAGAAAAAGTTTTTAGAACTCTTGAAGAAAATAAAGTAGATGTTTCAAGTTATGAATTGGATCATATATGTTATAGGGTTGAAACTCCAACTAGATTTCTACAATTACTTGATCAAATTGCAAAAAATTACGGAACTCTACTTGGAACTCCTGCAATGATTGGCGGAAGACCTATAGCATCAATTAAATTATACGAACCTATCAAATTCAAAGACAGAGAGATTTCAGTTTTAGAATTTCCTGCTCCAAAGAAAGGAAGTAATTATCCTGAGAGTTATGAACATGTTGAATTTGTAATGAGGGAATCATTTAAAGATTTTATGAGAAAATATCCTCATTTAAATTACAAAACTAATGGGATGAATAAAGAAATTAATCCTGAACTTGGAGTTAAATTTGAAGGGTTTAGTGTTAAATTCCATCATCAATCTTTAGAATACGTTGTAACAGTTTTAGAGAAACAATAAAGACAATAAACTTAAAAATAAACTACT
>JBFKKL010000170.1:0-1766 GCA_041631255.1 Candidatus Woesearchaeota archaeon
ATTATTAGAATTAATAGAAAAACATATGAAAAAATATTGCTCTCATGTTATTAAAGATAAAACAATATCTAAAAAATATAAATCAGGAGGTCTAAAATGAAAGAAAGTTGTCACAATCATAATAGGCCACACAAAGAATATAGTTTTAAATTAGGAAATAAGTTGAAACTTTCATTGATTGTTTTTTTAGGAGTATTTTTTTTATCTTTTCTTCCACAACTATCAGAATTAAATTCCTCACTTTTATCCTACCTCTCAATTATTTGGTGGGCAGTAATTTTAGGTTTTCTAATTGGCGGAATCATTGATTACTTTGTTCCAGGTGATTTCATCTTCAAGTATCTAGGACAAAAAAGAAAGCTTTCAATTTTTTACGCAGTATTTGCAGGGTTTTTGCTTTCAGCATGTTCTCACGGGATTTTGGCAATTGCAATTCAGCTCTATAAAAAAGGAGCTAGTGTGTCATCAGTTGTAACTTTTCTTTTAGCATCTCCTTGGGCAAATTTACCGATAACCTTTTTGATGTTTGGTTTCTTCGGGATTAAAGCATTATACATAATATTAGCTGCAATGCTTATAGCACTAATCACAGGATTTATTTATCAAATACTGGAGAAATTCGATTTAGTTGAGAAACCTATGAAAGCATCTTTCAACAAAAACTATACGTGGGATAAAGTTAAGAATTTTAATTTAAAAAAGAGTTTGAAAGGTGTAAGTTTTGGTGCATTGAATTTAGCAAATATGGTTTTATGGTGGATAATAATTGGAGTTTTACTAGCATCAATAATTGGCGCGTATGTACCAGCCCATATTTTTATGGAATATTTTGGACCAACTTTATCGGGTCTTTTTTTAACTTTGCTTTTTGCAACAATAATTGAGGTGTGTTCAGAAGGCTCATCGCCAATTGCATTTGAAATATTCAATAAAGTAGGAACTCTGGGAAACCCATTTGTATTTTTAATGGCAGGAGTTGTAACAGATTATACTGAGATAGGTCTTTTGTGGTCAAACATTGGAAAAAGAACAGCAATACTTTTACCTATAATTACAGTTCCACAAGTTTTATTAGTGGGATATCTCTTTAATATATTATTATGAAGAACTATTTGAAACTAAGTCTTGGTGGAATTTTAGTTTTGATAGTTTTTATTTTAGTATCTTATCTTCTTCAAATTTATAGTGATTCATTTGAACATTTAATGAATGTAGGAATTCCAGGGATGATAATTTATGTATCTATTGCAATTTTTGCAACAGTTGTAGCTCCAGTTAGTGCAATGCCTCTTTTACCTGTTGCAGTTTATTTATGGGGTCCAATTACTGCTGCTCTTTTGAGTATTATTGGCTGGACAACAGGAGCAGTAATTGCATTTCTAATTGCAAGAGTTTATGGAGTTAAGTTAGTTAAGAATTTTATTCCTCTAGAAAAAATTCAATATTATGAAAATTTTATTCCAAAATCTCAAGAGTTTTTAGGGATAGTTGCAATGAGATTATTTTTACCCGTTGATATTTTAAGTTATCTTTTAGGTTTATTCTCAAAAATAGATGTTTACACATACACTTTGGCAACAATAATTGGAGTTACTCCATTTGCTTTTGTATTTGCATATATAGGTACTATGCCAATTTCATTTCAAATATTTTCATTCATAATTGGAGGTATAATATTTATGATAATGTTTTATTTCTATTTTAAGAAATTTAAAAAAAACTTAGGAAAAAACTATTTTAAAGATAATAATTAAATATTTTTATGA
>JBFKKL010000171.1:0-1761 GCA_041631255.1 Candidatus Woesearchaeota archaeon
AAGTTACATCCCTAGCATCCAAAGTTTCTTTCAAAAGATCAGTTAATAATTTAGAAATTACACTTAAATGACCTAAAACTTCATCAGGCACAAGAGGCATCATCATATAATGTTCTTTAGGCATTAAAAGAATATGTCCGGTTGTTGCTGGATTAATGTCAAGTATTGCCAAACACAACTCATCTTCAAATATCTTTTTTGCAGGGATTTCTCCACCAATAATTTTACAAAAAGGACAATTCTCTTTCATCATTTCAATTCTTTTTTGAATCTCTTCTTGACTCAATTGTTCATTTGACATATTAAAAAATTAAATTTAGATTATAAAAATCTTTGTCCTACCTTAAACGAGTAATTTAAAAAGAGACAAAGGATAATATATCTAAATGAATGAGAGAAAAAGAAGCCTAATATATGGAAGTTCTCTTATTATGACAACAATTCCTTCAACATATATTGCAAGTGAAACACTTCAAAATACAAATTCTTTAGTTGCAGGATTAGGAATTTTTGGAACTCAAGCCATACTCAGTCAAGGTTCAATTGTTCTCTCTTCTCTCTTATTTAAAGAAGAATCTAAAGAAGCACTTTTTGAAGTTAATTCAATAGCAGCAGGACCATCAACCGTAAAGCAAGGAGGACTTCAAATACTATTAAATGTAATGCCAATTGAATATGCAATTCCTATTGCAAATGCTAAAGAATATCTTCTTTACAAAAAATTTGAAAAAGAATTAAACAAATTTTATGACAAACACTTAGACCCTACTATAAAAAAAGTTTTGCCACATTTAAACAAAAGAAATTTAGCAGGAATTTTATTAGGGATTGGAATTGCAACTACAGCTTACGCCCCAATTATTCAAACTGCTTCAAACATTTCGGACAAACAAGAACATTCTCTCCCTTATACCTCGCTTGAAAAAGAGGTTTATCACTTTCAGATATTGAGCAATTAAAACAAAGGTTCTCGTCCACAAATCCTTTTTTATTTTCTTCTGTGTTAAATACATGAGAAATTGAAGTATCAATTTTTGGCTTCTCAAAAAATCCAAGCTCTTCTTTAGCCTCATCAGACACCTTATCTGGAGACCAAGGAGGATCAAATGTAACTTCAACTTCACAACTCTCAACTCCACTTACTTTCATAGCAGCTTCTTCAATTTGAGATTTAATGAAATCAGCAGTTGGACATGTAGGAGAGGTCAAAGTCATCAAAATAAAAACTCTATTATTTTCTTGGATTTCAATATTATAGATTAAACCTAAATCGTAAATATTAATTGGAAGCTCAGGGTCATAAACTTCCCTTAAATTATCAATAATCTCATCTTTAAGATTTTCCATAAAAGAATTAATCAAATAACATTAATAAATGTTTATAATATAGATAAAATCATTCCTTGTATCAAAAGAATAACTAAAAACTGTCCAGTATTAATCCAATAAAGGCCAATTTTCTGATTCTCCCAAAGAACAGCATTTAAGTTAGCAACAGCAATAAATCCAAACCAAATCAAAAATCCAAATAATGCACCCTCTTTTAAAGTGTCAAATCCTGCAAAGCCAAGCAAAAAATTGAAAATAGTTGCCATAATCAAAAGTGAAAAAAAGTTTATAATCATGGACTCAAACATATCTTTTTTATCACTATTTTTCATTTCTTTCTTTGTTATTCTATGATACTTCATCCAAACATTTCCAAAAAACAATGGAGAATACCATAAAGCTCCAACTAGCCAAGAAATAACAGTTGCCAAA
>JBFKKL010000172.1:0-1758 GCA_041631255.1 Candidatus Woesearchaeota archaeon
AGGGTTTAACTGAAAATCTATTTTATTTGATTGAGTCAAAATACCACAAGCTTCTTCTTCTAAATCTTTTTCCCACATTCTGGATGCTTTTAGGTTTGAACCTCGAAGGCCATAAAATTGATTTAAAAATTCATTAAGACTAATCGTTTTTCTAATAAACAAATCTAGCATTTGGCAATATTTTTCTCGGCTTTCCCAAAAGATCTGATCATAAAACAAAGTTAAATACCGAGTTAATTCATTATCTTTAGCCTCATCGGAATCAGATAAAAATTTTCCTTCCTTTTGAAGACTTTTTCTTTCCTTCAATAATTTTAAACATTTATCCTTATCAAACTTCATTTTCATTATTGATTGATATTCGTTTTTAATTTCTTATTTTAATAGCAGAATGTAAAGAATGTAAACATTTATAAATCATTTCTATCAATATCAAGATTATTTTGATAAAATTTATTTTTGTATTGTTGGTATTTTTCTGCTCGTTGAATCATATTCTTTTCTTTTTCAGTTAGTGAAATGCTAGGATCCTGCTTAAGCTGCTCTTTAAGAGTTTCAACTTCGCGCAATTGTTGATTACCAATGCGAGCATCTTCTGGTAGATTACTATAAAACGATCGTGCTCTTGCTTTTTTTGTTTGCGCTTGAGCTCTTTGTGATTCATTGATTTCATGGGCTCTTTCTTTTTTACTAATACCAATATTACCCATTTTTTTAAACGTTTTGAATGCTTCCGGCGCAATAGGATAACTACTAATCAAATGATAATTGTCGTATAACGGATTTTTTTCAAAAGATACAATTCCCAATGTTTCAGGATCTCCTATATTAATTGTGGGTTCTTGCTTATTAAGTGTTCCATCTTTATGTACAACTAAACCTTGCTTTGATAAAATAGTTTCCACAAAATCTTTATACTCGAGACCTAATTGTTCTATACTTTTTCCTACAATAGAAATACCAAAATCTTTAAGATGCCTTGGAGCTTTTCTTTCTAACTGTTTACCTCTGTACTGATAGGACTCACCCAAAGCTTTACTTGGGTATAAAGGTTCTGCTCTTCGACGTTTAGTTAGTTTTTCAATAAATTGAATATTTTTTGATAATTCCTCATGATTTCGACTTAATCCGGATGGCTCTAAATTATTCGAAAAATTCTTTTGAGCCATTTTTACCTTAACTCTCTTTTGCTTTTGCATAGGCGAGAGTGTTGGAGGAGGGGAAAATCCCTCTACGAAAATAGATGATGAACTTCTAGATTCGGTTTGACCAAGAATATCCGTTGATTGAACTTCACTAAGGTCAGCTAGCTCCGATTTTATAGGTTTTCTCAATTCGTTTAAAACTCTCCAAAATCGTTGATCTGAAATTACTGGATCAATAATTATTAATAATCTGTTCAAAAGTTTATTAATGCTAACCTCATCTAAATAAGATTGTGCTGTTCTAGCTAGAACACTTTTTCTTAATTTTTCCTGTTTTTCATCAGTCAACTCATACTCATCAGAACCGCCTTTTAATTTTAATATGAAATCGGATATCCGCGGAGGAGAATTTAAAAATCTCAAGTTGTCCGATTTAATGACACGAGATGAATGAACTTCATTTGATATAACGTTTTGATAGCATTCTATGTAGGTAGAACTAGATCTAAAGAAAATAAAAATAGCAACTGAAGTTGAAAATATTATAACAAAAATTTGCTTACCCTTTATATTTATTTTTTTAGCAGACTCAAAGTCTTTTAGACAGCTAAAC
>JBFKKL010000173.1:0-1753 GCA_041631255.1 Candidatus Woesearchaeota archaeon
CAAGTTCCTTCAAACTCCTCAAATATTTTTCAGGAGATTTTTCATATCCTATTCTGCCAAGTATTCCACACATTTTATAACAGATATAATATTCATTTTTACATTTATAAATACAATTAAAATTCTCATAATACTATTATGAAAATATTTATAAAAGGAGAACTAATAAATATAGTATGAAAATAATCAAAGAAAATGAAAATCAAATTTTTTCACTTCCAACACAAGAACTAGACATTAAAGCACTATCTGTTCTACAAAGTCCTCTTGCTCAAAAAATACTAAAAACTCTTTCAAATAAAAGTATGTACCCAAAACAACTTGCAAAAGAGCTCAAAGTTCATGAACAAAATATTTATTATCACATAAAAAGATTAGAAAAAGTAAATTGTGTCAAAGTTATAAAAGAAGAAATGATAAATGGAACTAAAGCTCAATTTTACTCCATTTCTTCTCCTTCATTCACATTAATTTTTTCAGAATTTGAAGAAAGTTCTAAAGCAATCCAAAAAACTTCAAGTTACTTAGAACCATTCATAACAAAACAAGGAGAACTTGATGCTTTAATTGTTGTGGGCTCTCCAGTCCCACACGGCCCACAAAAAGCAAGAAGTAAAGACGGGTATTTTGGAATGGACTTTGCATTATTTTTAGGAAGTTTCCTTTCATATATCCCTAAAAGTAGAGTGAAACTAGATACAGAAATAACTAAAGAAGAACTTAGGGAAAATAATCTTATAATTATAGGCGGGCCAATTGTAAATAGAGTAACTAATGAAATAAACAAAGATTTACCAGTTAATTTTGATGAGAAAAAAAGATGTATAACTTCAAAAGTTTCCAAAAAAGAATATTTTTCCGAAGAAATTGGCGCAGTAAACAAAATTAAAAGTCCATATAACAAAGATAAGTCAATTCTAACTATAGTAGGACTTAGAAATCAAGGGACAAAGGCAGTTATGCTTGGATTTTTAAAAAAATTTTCAGAAATAAAAAAAGGTAATCTTTACAATTCAAAAATAGAAAGTAAAGTTATTGAAGGAATAGATTTTGATTCAGATGGAGAAATTGATGACATAGAATTTATAGAATAAATTATACTTAAAGTAAATAAGAAACTTTTTAAAGAATTTGTCTTTAGTCTAACTATGTCAGTATATAAGAATTTACTTTTAACTCTGCCTGAAGTTAGAAGTCCATCCCAAAAACAGACACTTAAAAAGCGTCTAACGTGGACTTTTGGGATGCTCGTTCTTTTTCTTTTTCTAGCATCCATCCCTTTATATGGTGTTAGTGGGGATCAAGCCCAATACTTCAAACAACTTGAACTTCTACTTGGTGCAAAAATTGGAACATTACTAACATTAGGAATTGGACCTATTGTTACAGCATCAATTGTTCTACAGTTATTAAAAGGATCAGGAGTAATTACTCTAGATACATCAACTGAAGAAGGAAAATTTATATTTTCAGGAACTCAAAAACTTTTAACTTTCGCATTTATTATTATTGAAGCAATTGTTTATGTTGCATTTGGCGCTGTTGGAGCTGATATTGGTAAATTTTGGTATGTTGTTGTACAATTAGCGCTTGGTGGGTTTATTGTTGTATTTATGGACGAAATTGTTAAAAAATGGGGTTTTGGATCTGGTGTATCCTTATTCATTGCAGCAGGAATTGGTGGGGCGGTGTTTGTTCAGCTTTTCTCACCATTCACTTCAACAGGAGAAATTTCTGTAACAGATATAGATAA
>JBFKKL010000174.1:0-1709 GCA_041631255.1 Candidatus Woesearchaeota archaeon
ACTTATGGTAAAAAAATTGAATTACATTATTATGATAGAAAATCTTTTTATTCAAATAAATCAGATCTTTTGATTAAATCTATACTAAAAGATGGAATTAGATTGATTTGATTACAAAGCTTTTTGACAATTTAATCCTAGAACGTAGTTGGTTTTTGTTAGAAGTTTAAAAGATATATTAATTACTTAGAGGAAAGAGACTTTATTAATATATTTATTATAAAATGCTATTAATCCAAAGTATAATATTTGTTTTTTTATCAAAACGTTAACTTTATATATCAAACGTTATATTATTATAACATATGTTAAAAAAAGAAAATCATGATAAAATTGAAAGTATTTTTTTTGATAATCCTAGTAAAGCTTTCAAATTAAGAGAGATATGTCGAATTGCAGATTTAGGTCCAAAATCTATGTATGTTTACCTTAATCACTTCATAAATAGGACAGTTGTAAGAATAAAAGAAGAATATGGATTAAAATTATATCAGGCAAATACTGAATCTGAAATATATAAAATTGATAAAACAAGATATAATATAGATAAAGTTAGGAGATCTGGAATTATTGATGAGATAAATAAGAAATTTGACTACCCAACAATAATTCTTTTTGGTTCAAAAGCAAAAGGAGAAGATATTGAAAAAAGTGATTTTGATATTGCAATTATTTCACCTATAAAAGAAAATATTAAATTGGAAAAATATGAAAAAAAACTCAATTCAGAGATTCAATTATTTCTAATACCTGATTTTAGTAAAGAATCTAAAGAGTTAAAAAATAACATCATAAATGGGAAATTATTAAGTGGATATTTGGAGGTTTTCAAATGAGTTGGAAAAGATGTTTAGATGAGTTTAATGCAAGAAAAATTACAGTAGATAAACAAAGAGCATTATCGCTCAAAAAAATGGCATTAAATAGGAAAGAATTTATCAACTCAATTCCTGAAACTGATAATAACCTAAAATTTATATTTGAATCTTACTATACATTAGTAATAGAAATTCTTCATTCTTTAGCTTATGAAAAAGGATACAATATTGAGAATCATGTCTGTTTGGGATTTTTCTTAGTTGAATTTTATAATTTAGAAAAAGAACAAAAACTATTTGACAAGTTTAGGAAGAATAGAAATGGTTTAGTTTATTATGGAAATGAATTATCTAAACAAGTTTTGGAGAAAAATATTGTAGAGATTAGAGAATTTGTTAAATTAATAGAAACTATAAAAAACTAAGATTCATAATTCTAAAAAGTATATTCATTTATACTATATTTTAGGAAAGTTATATTTTGAACATAAAATGAATAGAAGAAACTATCTTTTAGAAAATTTTCTTTGACTCTCACAATGAGAAAAAGATGGAAAAGGAAATCTGGGCATAAAGCTCCAAATTATGTTGAAAAACTTTCATTTAAATCTCGAATTGAAAATGATTATTTAGAAAATAGAATGATTTATGATGATTGGGAAGATTGGAGAGACGGTGTAAGGGAAGCTCCTTGGCGTCAAAGATATGGGAACAAACCAAAAATTAATTCAAAAAAATTACAAAAATATGTTTCAAATTGGTTTAATTATCAAGATTTAATTAAGTTTTTTAATTCAAATAAAAAATGGGCAAGAAAAAACTTGTGGAGAAAAATAGCTAAAATGAAAAGAGAGGTATTTATAACAAAAAAAGATATTGGGGGCAAAATAA
>JBFKKL010000175.1:0-1709 GCA_041631255.1 Candidatus Woesearchaeota archaeon
AAATATTAATTGATGGAAGAGAAGTTAAATTGACACTTCAGCATAAAGATGAGATTTTGGCACAGGTAAATTCTTACTCTCGAAGAGCTCTTAGAGTACTTGCTTTTGCATATAAAAGATGTAGGTCTGAAAATGATTTCAAAGAAAATGATTTAGTATTTGTAGGATTACAAGCAATGATTGATCCGCCAAGAGAAGATGTTTTTGAGGCTATCAAGAAGACTAAAAAAGCAGGAATTAGAGTTATTATGATAACTGGAGACTATAAGGAAACAGCAAGAGCAATAGGGGACGCTATAGGGATTACAGGGAAAGTTATGTCAGGGGATGAAATTGAACAACTTAGTGATAGGGAACTTGAAGATGCTTTACTTGATAAAACAAATATTTTTGCAAGAGTTGTTCCTGAACATAAGCAAAGAATTATTGCAGCACTTCAAAATCAAGGCCACATTGTTGCAATGACTGGTGATGGGGTTAATGATGCTCCTGCTTTAAGTAAGGCAAATATTGGAGTATCTGTGGGGTCTGGAACAGATGCTGCTAGAGAAGCTTCAGATTTTGTACTTCTAGATGATTCTTTTGCAACAATTGTTTCAGCAATTGAAGAAGGTAGGGGGATTTATGATAACATACAAAAATCAATAATGCTTTTGCTTTCAGGAAATTTAGGAGAAGTATTGATCATATTTTTGGCAGTTCTTTTAGGTTGGAATTTACCATTAACTGCTGTTCTTTTACTTTGGATTAACTTGGTAACTGATGGGGCTCCAGCTCTTGCTTTTAGTGTTGATCCTTATGGACAAAGAATTATGGAGAGAATGCCTAAATCGCCTAAAGAAGGAATTTTGCCTAAAGACAAACTAACATTTATAGGCGTTTTTGGAGTTATGGGAACTATAATTGGTCTTTATTTGTTTAGGTATTTTGGAGGGAGCTCAGATGTTGGAACTTCAGAATTTTTAATAGCTCAAACTATTATATTCAATTTTATAGTATTTTATGAAATTGTTTTAATATTTTTAATAAGGTCTGAATATAATGTTAGTCAATTTACAAATTCTTGGCTTTGGGGAGCTATAGTTTTCTCCTTATTGCTTCAAGCATTACTTATGTATACTCCACTAGGCAGTTTATTTGGGCTTGCAGCTTTAGGAGTTGAGGCATTATTGATTTTAATTGTTTCAGCTTTTATATTGTATTTGACTTCTTATCCAGTTCAGTTTATAGTTAAAAAAATAAACTATAGTTGAGATTTATTCTCTAACTATAATTGTTTCAATATAATTTTTTCCTGAGATATTGAAATTGATGTATAGATTTAAACAAACTTCTTTTAACCTGTGTTCGCTTTGGTAGCATCCATTTTGTTTGTGGGCAGTTATTATTGAGTTTAAGTCTTCAATTTCAAAATTTTTCTCATTTAAGTAAATGTATAGATCATCTTTTGAAGTTATATTATAATTAGCACTTCTTGAAAATTCTTCGAGTGTGTACCTTTCATACGTGAAACTTTCGTATGTAAACCTTTTTTGCAAGAACTGATTTTCTTCATTTAAAACTAAAACAAATTTTCCGAGCATGAAAATTATCCCAGTCATAAAAATGAGCACAATACAAAATAAAAAGATTGTAGCTTTTAAATTCCATTCGACATTAGTAAATATTTTAGGGTTTTTTTCAATTGAGTAAGTGTTAATTTCTTGCTT
>JBFKKL010000176.1:0-1701 GCA_041631255.1 Candidatus Woesearchaeota archaeon
ATATCGTAAAGACATTCAAATACTGTTTCATATTCTTCAAAAATAGGTTCGTATGTTTTTTCAAATAAATCATCTTTAGTAATTCCTAATTTTTTGGAAACTTCTTCGTAAATTCTATCTGAATATTCTTCTTTTTTAATTTGTTCTTGCTTTTCTTTCATAACTGGAATTGAAACTCTTCTAAGTGAAACATCTACTCTGTTATTTTTTTCATCTACTCTTAAAACTTTACAAACGATTTTTTTATTCTCAACAACATGGTCTCTTAAATTTCTAATTCTTCCTGGAGCAATTTCTGAAATAGTTAAAACTCCTTCTTTTTCATATTCGTCTAATCCAACAAATACTGTGTTTCCATATATTTTAGTCACAGTACAAAGAACTACTTCATTTACTTCAGGAAAACCATCTTTTGTATATAACATAAAAATTCTAATACTGGATTCTTTAAAAACATTCCGAGAAACTAAACTAAAACTTCGATATTCTCACTTATATACTCGAAACTTTGTTTTTTTGTGTTTTCTTCAATTCTTTTCTCTAAAATCTTTTCAGAGGTTTTTATCTCTTTTGTTGAAAGTTTTAGTAAATTATTAATAGCATCTAATTCTTTTATTGTTTTAATATCATACTCGTGATTAATAATAAAATTTGAATAAATATTAATATTATATTTTCTTGCTAACTTTATATTTTGGATAAATCTTCCTGTCTCTTTTGAAATTAGTCTTTTGTTTTTTGTGAAATTTAATGAAAATAAGAAATTAATGTTATTCTCCCTTGCAATTTGACATAAAACATGATTTAATCCTGAGTTAAAATGATGAATGAAATCAAATTTTGGAGTAAATTGTGAATTTTGTGGATCTTGTAGAAAATCAATATTTGTTTGTTCTAAAAAAAACCTATTTACTTTGTTTAATCCTCCAACCCCAACTACCAAATCAAAATCTTGCTTTAAAGAATTAATAAATTGTTGAGTAGAGTTGTCTAAATTTTCTATTATGATTTGAATTGCATTGAATCGGTATGTAATATTTTGTTTTATTTTGTCTATTTCATTTCTTGCTTGTGTTTTATTAGAGTAATTTAAAGTATGCAGAAAAACAGGAGTAAAATTTTTTTTTTCTAATTCTTTTTCAATCTCCTTTGTAAAATATTTAGCTTTTACTAATATAAACATAATTTTGCAAGTAAAGATGAATTTATAAATATGTATTTCTTCATTTTAATATGCCTGAATGCTTGGAAATCAAAGAAAAAATTGAATCAAATCTTAATGGAGCAATAGTTTCAATTGAAAACCCTCGTGGAGACGGTGCTCATTTTGAAGCAGAAGTTATATACTCTGGTTTTGAAGGAAAAAGCTTACTTGAACAACACAGAATGGTTTTTAATGCATTAGGAGTTCAATTTAAAGCTGGAAGTTCTATGCATGCACTAAAATTAAAAACTAAAGTAAAATAAAAATGGATAATGAATTAAATAATAAAATTGAAAATTTGGTTTCAAAAAATAAAATTTTTCTATTTATGAAAGGAACACCTGAAATGCCTCTTTGTGGCTTTTCTGCTCAAGTAGTTCATATTTTAAATGGACTTGATATTGAGTTTGATTCATTTAATGTATTTGATTCACTTGAAATTCGAGAAGGAATTAAAGAATATTCTAATTGGCCTACTATTCCGCAACTATATGTTA
>JBFKKL010000177.1:0-1700 GCA_041631255.1 Candidatus Woesearchaeota archaeon
AATTAAAAATGAAAAGTATTTTCATGATATGTCATTACTTTTTACATTTTCAAGTGCATTTTACATTTTAAATGCATTTAATATTCTAGAAGTGATAGTGCCTATACTTTATACTCTGCTTATTGAAAAATCATTCGCAGAATTTAGGTTAAAAGAAGAAGTATATAGATTTTTTATTCTTATATTTTTAGGTGTTGTATTTTCATTTTTATAACTAAAATTTAAATACTAAAGAGATACAAATCCATCTATGGGTAAACTGATTTTAGTAAGACACGGACAGTCAATCTGGAATTTAGAAAATAGGTTCACAGGGTGGATTGATATTCCTCTTAGTGAAAAAGGACATAAGGAAGCTAAAAAAGCAGGTAAGTTATTATCAAATATCAAATTCGATTCTGCATTCACATCAACTCTTCAAAGGGCAGAACAAACAATGCAAGAAATTCTTAAAGTAAGTGAAAAAATAAAATCATTTAGATATATTCATGAAGATAAGTTATACAATAAATTTTCAGGTAAATCTCCACAATTAGAAATTAAAAGATCTTCTGCTTTAAATGAAAGACACTACGGAGATTTACAAGGATTAAATAAAGATGAAACTAGGAAAAAATATGGAGATAATCAAGTTAAACTTTGGAGAAGAAGTTTTGACATAGCGCCACCAAATGGAGAAAGTTTAGAAATGACTGCTAAAAGAACTCTTCCATATTATAAAAAACAAATTCTTCCCTTATTAAAAAAAGGACAAACAATTCTTATAACTGCTCATGGGAATTCACTAAGGGCATTAATTATGCACATAGAAAAACTATCTAAAGAACAAATTTTAGAAACAGAAGTGGCTACAGGAGTTCCAATAGTTTATAATTTCAAAGAAGGAAGAGTCACAAGGAAAAAAATTCTAAAATGAGTAAAAAGGCCATCTCTCCAATGGTATCAGTTTCATTATTATTAGTTCTGGGAGTTGTATCAGTTATAGGATTTCAACAATTTGTTAGTAATTACCAATCAAGTTTACAATCAAATATTGAGAATCAAGAAGGATATAAAATAATTAAGATTGAAACTATAGTAGGAGATTCCTTATATATTAAATCGGATTCTGAAACTATTATAAACACATTAAAAATAGAAAATTCAAGTGGGGACATATTGTGTGAAATAAAAGAGAATCTTGAAAGTACATTTCAAGCTGACACAAGATTATTGTTTACTTTTGATAATGAAACATACAACGGATCTAATGTACAAGACCTAAGTGGTTATGGAAATGATGGTATTACTAATGGTATAAATTATATAGAATCTGATTGTATTTCTGGAGGTTGTTTTAAGTTTGATGGAATTGATGATCGCATCAATATTTCACATAATTTTTATTCTCTTAATAATTCAGGAACTATTTCTTTATGGGCTAAATATACAACTTGTGAAGGTCAACAAGATGGAATATGCATGTTTGTTGATTGGAGAGGAACAGGGATCGGAGGTGCAATATTTGGACATACTTTAGCAGTAGGCGCTGCAGTACAAATAGGTAATGGTACCGCATTACCGAATCTTATTACAGGCAATACATCATTTATTGCAAATAACTGGTACCACTTATTATACACTTATGACTCATCAGGTCATAGGTTATATTTAGATGGAACATTATATGACAATTCATCTTTCAAAGTTAACTTGACAGA
>JBFKKL010000178.1:0-1695 GCA_041631255.1 Candidatus Woesearchaeota archaeon
TTAGGAAGTCACACTGCGGATTGCCCAATCCTTTGAATTGTTACCATTGGGTTCGGCTATTAACCGAGTTCCTTTTAAAAGTTTCCTAATAAAAGTGGTATCAAAGGCTCTAAGGGGTTTCCCGCTTCAAGGTATGTTGCATTTTAAATAAATATTTAAAATACTAGCATCTGTTTTACAAATAAAATTGTAACTGAAAACTAACTGTTTTATCCTATAATAGTGTCAGTATATTATAGGCTGGATGCTTTTCTGTGCATGAATTTTACACTATCCTGTTCCTGGAGTTTCTGTCTCGATTTCAATAAAGGAAACATAGGAATAAGTTTAGGAATATTTTCGTCATTGGGGTATTTTTGTTGCATTTTTCTAAAAAGTTTATTCATCACAAAATTATAACTGAAAAAATGTCTACGAGGTCCCTGAAACTTATCTTTGTGGCGTTCAAATGATTTTTCTATCTGTAAAAAGTCCCTTTCCAACTCTTCACTAAATTCTTGTGAAAGTATAGGGGGTTTCTGATTAGTTATTTTAGAAAGAATTGTGGATATATTATTGTAATACTTCGTATGTCCTAAATGTTTTAAAACTTTTTTGATAAGTGCATGATCTATTCCTGATGTTATTCTTCTGGCTCTTAATTCTTTCTGTATATCTTCTATAACTTGATCCGGGATGACTTTTGCTTCAACTCCCTGTAATCTCTGCAAATGAACTTTAAAATTATTGATTCTTGTGTATTTAAAAGGCGTAGAAACTTGCACTTCATCGCTCCACTGTGGTGTATCGTCGTCTAAATAAAACTGGGACGCTCCACACATTTCACATATAAGTTGTGAAACTTTTGTATCATGAATTAGTTCATCGTTTCCACAAACTTGGCAAATTGTTTCAGCTTCATCTTCAACTTCAGTTTCGTCATTTGTTGTTTTTGTATTTGTTTCATTTAATAATTCAGTTTCTATTTTTTTTTCTAATTCTATATTCCGTATTTTAACTATTATATTAGATATTTCCTGTTTGATTATATACGATTCTTCAGGAGACAGTTCTGTTTTTGTCTTTTTTTCTAATTTTTCCAATTTCTTTTTCAATGTAGGTAAACTTTTTTCATCTTTAAGTTTTTTTTCTATCATCGCCTTTTTAGCATGAATTATCGTATTGTCAGTCTTAATAGCTTTAGATTTACGGGACGCTCTCTCGATTTTTCTCATTTGTGGTGTTGCAAATTAATCAATTAAAAGATTCTTTCTTTAAGCTCCTAACGTATCTAGATAAAATTTAAATATTTAAACGAGGAATTAATCAGTTAATTAATTTATTGTGAATCATTAATTAATATAATGGACTTATCTAAATCTATTTTATCAGCACAATATAATAATACAGCAGTATCTCCACGTGATTTAGGACATATTCGTGGTTCCGGACAATTTTTTACCGGAAACGGAATGAGTTCTAACTGGCAAACCGGTCAAGAACCTACCTATACTAGAGAATTTCCAGAAGATAATTTTAAAAACCAGAAATATGATTTGTCGGATATGGCTCCTGTAGGTCAGCGAGTTAATAATAAATGGTCTTTCACACAAGATCAAGCAGACGCTCCTCTTAAAGGAGATCCTTACCAGCAGTTTGCTCTTAATGATTTACATGAAACTCCCACCGCTTTAAATATGATATTCTTTAATAAAA
>JBFKKL010000179.1:0-1678 GCA_041631255.1 Candidatus Woesearchaeota archaeon
AAGCTCACCAGTTCCAATTCCAATTACTTTAAGTCTTGATGATGTAAGATTAGTTGAACAAAAAGAGGAAGGAGAAAAAGAAGAATGAGTGAATTAAATAAATTTGAAAAAACAAGACTCTTGTCAGCAAGAGCAAATGAACTAGCTAATGGAGCAAAACCACTTATTGATTTAAAGAAAAATGGTTTTGATAAACCTGAATTATCAAGAGAATTTGTTAAGATTGCAGAAAAAGAATTTGAACTTGGTAAATTAGATTTAGAAGTTTACAAATAAATTTTATATTAATACTTCTTCTCCAAGTGGAGAGCCCCTAATTCTCGAATTGTGTACTTCAGGAATATATTCCAGTTTAGTTCCATATTTTTGATTATCTTTTGCAGCATCCAAGAGTGCTTTAGTTGCAAGACGAGATGTATCAAATCGATTTGTTAAAATAGAAGACCCTGGAAAGCCTCCAACAAGTGTTACAAGTCCTTTAAGAGCAGCATCCCCATACCTTTTAGTTAAGACTCCATATCTTATTGCACTTATCATATCAAGAGGTGTTCCAACATGTGTTAATTTCTTAATCAAATATCCAAACGGTCTTGTTTTTCCAAACATTAAAAGTCCATCTGCTCCAATATTTGCCATTTCAGCCGTTTTTTGAATTGTATGTTCATCATCTCCTAACATATATCTAACTAAATATGGGTTATCATCTATTGCTTTTCCAATGTAATAGTCATCAATATCTTGAAGTTCTCCTTTGAGCAATACAACTAATTCATTTCTTGATGGTTTAACTCCTTTAGATTTCATATCGCCTAATTTTCTCTCAAGACCTTTCATTATTTTTCCTCATAATGTGCCATCACAGCATTTGCATCAATTATTCCAATTATTTTATTATTTTTCACAACAGGAAGTGAAAATGTTCTTATTTCAAGCATTTTCTTATAGATTTCTTCCAATTCTAAATTGAATTCAATACATTCTAGAGGTGTTGTCATAATATCTTTAACTTTAGTTTCTTTGGGAATTAGTTCTTTTGCAACAACTTTGTTTATTATGTCTGTTTGTGATACAATCCCAATAGGTTTATCATCTTTATTTACAACGTATAAATGTCTTCTTAAAGTATCTGACATTACTTTAGCAATTTCTTCAATAGTTTCATCTTCAAAACACACAATAGCTTGTGTTAGAAGTTTTGTGTCTACCATAATTACAATATGAACACTAACGTTTATATAGTTAATTAAAGGAAAATAAAATATGCAATTACTTGAAAAAAAGGGTCTGTCTTTCGATTTAAGACCTACCAATTTAGAAGATTTATGGATTTTATCACAGTTTATAGGACCAAATGACAGAATTGGCGCATCAACCCAAAGAAAGGTAAACATTGGAAAAGATAAATCTAAACAAGTAACTAAAATAATTTTTGTGGATTTATTAGTGAATAAAGTACAATTTGACTCAAATGTTCTAAGGGTTTCAGGAGAAATTCAAAATGAGACAGAATTTACAGCAATTGGTCAATCACATACTCTCACATTTCAAGTAGGAGACACAATTAAACTAACTAAGACTCAAATACTAAAAACTCAAGAAAAACTTCTAAAAAAAGCTTTAGAGTCTAAAGAACAACATAATTTACTTGTACTTCTTGATAAAGATGATATGATAGCTG
>JBFKKL010000180.1:0-1650 GCA_041631255.1 Candidatus Woesearchaeota archaeon
CCAGATGAAAATCAAAAGCTCTGTCAAGTAAATCTCCAACATTGTCATCTGTTGCATGACTAATGATAATAACCTCTTTCTTTTCCTCAACTGAAATATCTTTCAATACTTCATATAATATTGATCTTCCGTTGGGATCTAATCCAGAATCAATCTCGTCTAACAGTAAAATATTTATATCTGAGGCGTTATTTTTCAACTTTGAGAAAGACAAAAAAGCAAATGCAATTGATAAATCAATCAATTTTTTCTGTCCCTCCGAAAAGTTATAATACTGTAGTTCAGCAGCGTATCTGGTTGTTATCGTTTCTCCAAATTCTTCATCAAAGACCAAACTAATAGGTAATTCAAATCTTTGAAGAAACATATTAATATAATTATTGATTACGGGAAGATATTTTTTTATTACATATTTTTTAATACCACCATCATCAAGAAGATTCTGTATAATACTCTGATATTCGTGGTCTATCCAAATATTTTTTAATTCTTCATTTAATTCATTTATTTTATTATTGAACTCTATATATTTATCTTCATTTATCTCAACTAAATGTTTTGGAGCAGACAAATCCTCTATTTTATTAGTCAATTCTTTGATTTTTTGTTGTGCTTCTTTCATCTTATGAGAAGTTAAATTTTCTTGTTCAAGGACTCTATCGTTTTTCTTCATTTTTTCCTCAAGAGTCTCAATTTCATTGTTTGTATTGGTTATTTTCTCATTAACTTCCTTCTCCTTGGATTCCAAGTCACTGTTTTCTTTTTCTTTTGTTAAGGTTTTTATTTGAGGACAAGAAGGACATTTATTGTTAAACCATTCTATTTTTTCATTATATGTTCGTTTCTTTAATAATAGTTGGTTATTTTCCTGTGTATATTCATATAACTGGTCTTTGAGACTTGACATTATTTCAGAATTCTTAATATGTCTGGTTTTAGCTCTTTCTATTACTCCAAATGCTTCATGACACTTCTTCAGTATTTTATTTTGTTTCTGAAGTTCTTTCGAACAACTTGCAATTTCCTCTGTATTTTTTGATTGTATTTCCGAATTTATCCGTTTAAGTTCCTCAAGGTGTTCCCTTTCGGATTTCAATAAACTTTCTGTGTGTTTAATTTCTTTCTTCAAATCTTCTATTTTGGACTTAATAGAAGATAATTTTTCTCCATTGGTCTTACGCATATCAGAAAAAATTTCAACATCCATCAAAGTTTCAATGATTTTTCTTTTTTCTGTTTTATTTGAATCGAAAAAGCTGAAATTTTTTGTTGATGACTTGATTACGGTTGAGTTAAATATTCTTTCGTTTATTTTAAGAATAGAGTCTTGTAAAGTTTTTTGATATTCTGTTTTCTTCGAATCTTGGTTTATTGGTTCACCGTTTTTCTTGATAACAAAATTATTAGGTTTTAAACTTCTTTCAATGATAAACTTGTCATTGTTAATGGACAGATGAAGTTCCACTTCAAGTCTTTTTTTGTTTATCTGATTAATCAGACCATCTATTTTTATATTACGATATGGTTTACCGAACATTGCAAAATAAATCGCATCAAAAATAGTTGACTTTCCTTGTCCAATTTCTGCAAAAAATCTTGTTACACCAGTCTCAAATTCGTATGTAACTGGTTTATTTCCATAACTAAGAA
>JBFKKL010000181.1:0-1636 GCA_041631255.1 Candidatus Woesearchaeota archaeon
ACCATATCATTGTAATATTGTCTTGAAGCAGCTACTTTATTTTCTGTTCCAACCAACTCTTCTTGAAGTTGAATGAAATTTTGTGATGCTTTAAGGTCTGGATAGTTTTCTGAAACTGCAAAAAGAGATTTTAAAGCCCCTGATAACATGTTTTCTGCTTTACCTGCTTCAACAGGTCCTTGAGCATTCATAAGTGAAGTTCTTGCCTTAGTAACATTTTCTAGAACTTCTTTTTCATGTTTCATATATCCTTTTACTGTGTTAAGTAAATTTGGAATTAAATCTGTTCTCCTTTTTAGCTGCACATCAATTTGAGCCCAAGAATTTTCCACTTGGTTCTTTAATCGCACAAAACCGTTGTACGCTATAATAATCCATAGAACAATAACTGCAACAACTGCAATTACAACCCATCCTAATGTTGATACCATTGTAAAAGTTTAAATTCTATTTTTTATATAAAGCTTTGTTTCTTGGCTCAAAAAAATATATAATAACTCAAAATAATTTAACTATAAGATAACTCTAATTAGTTGATAAAAAATAAATTAAAGTTAAAAATAAATATTTCAATACTTGACCGCTAAATGTATAAAGGTAAAACTTTAAAGTTTCATATTTAAAAACTCCCAAAAGTGCAGAAAGTGGTTGCGAGGGAAGAGGTAAAAAATTAAATAAGAATACAACTCCTCCTGAATAGGAACTTCTATTTATTACTCTTTTCAATTTAACGTATCTTCTTTTTGAAATTAATTTTTTAGGAATTCTTGAAAGAAATGATCCTATAAAATAATTAGCAGAATATGAAAAAGACAATCCTAAAAGATACATTGCAATTAAAAAAAATGGTGGTTGTCCTAAAGCTAAAAGACCAACAAATATAATTTCCAAAGGAACAAAAACAAAAAATAATCCCCCTATTAAAGTTATGAAAAAAGCACCGAAGAATTTTGAGGTTCCAAAATATTGTTGAATGTCGTACAATAATGTTGTAACTGAATCTGAAATTATTCCTTCAGATGATTCTAGATTAATAAAAAAAATAAATGTTGAAAATGCTAGGATTATAAGTAAAATTAAAAGAATGCTAAATTTAAAAAATCTATTTCTTACAATTCCTGATTCTTTTTCAAATGTGCCAATTGAAGATATAGATCTTTCCATAATAATTTATGGATTTCTAAGTATATAAATCTTATTTAGTATAAGGGATATTTTTTTCTATACACTGAACTCTGTAGAGTTGTTCAACTAACAGATAAAGTGCTTGCTCGTGTGTGAAAGTCATCTTTGAAAGTGATAATGAAATTTTTACTTTATCTTTTAATTTTTGTGAAGGTCCGAATGCGCCAGTTACTATGAAAAGACATTGTTTTTGGCTGATTTCATTTGAAAATTCTTTTGTTAAATACTCTTTTCCAAATTCCCAAAGAAGATAAGACTCCTCAAACTTTTTTAAAAAAGGCTCTATCAATTCAAACTCTTTTTGTTTTATAATTTCTTCATTCTTGTCTTTAATTTCCTTCAACTCCACAATCCTTATTCTTGGAAGTCTTTTAAGTAAATCGCCAATTTCTTTTTTTAGAGAATTGTTCTTAATCTTACCTATAGTTAAAATTGTAATATTCTGCATCAA
>JBFKKL010000182.1:0-1634 GCA_041631255.1 Candidatus Woesearchaeota archaeon
TGGACTATCTTTATATTTTATTTTAATGAAAGTTAGATTTTCTTTAGATTTGACTAAAATCATCAAAATATTTTTAGTAGGAGGAATTTTTATTTTTGTGGTCTTTTCATTAAGAAAACTATTTGTTTTTTCAAATTATTACTTAGAAGGTTTTATAGTTTTGACATTAGGATTTGGTTCATACTTGTTTTTCACTTTACTTTTTAAAATATTTACACTTAAAGAAGTTCTTTATTTATTTCCGCCAAAGTATAAAAAATTTATACAAATCTTTATAATGGAGTATAGAAAGAAATTTTTAGGTAAAAATGAATAAAACTTACTTCATTAAAAAAGAGTATAAACATAGAAAAATAAATAAGACTCTAGATACTAATAGAGATGAAAATTATTGGTCTAACGGAAGACACTATGCAGCTTTTTATTATCAGTATTATGTTTACAAGTATGTAAGAGATTTAATGATGAAAAAAAAATTAAATTCTGTTGTTGATATAGGGTGTGGCGTTGCAACTAAATTGATGGAGATTGTATCGCCACTAGCAAAAGAAGTTTGTGGGATAGATCAAAAAGATGCTGTCTTATATTGTAGGAGGAAATACAAAAATTCTAATGCTAAGTTTTTAGAAGATAATTTTGAAAAACCTAACTTAAAAAATTATCCCAAATTTGATATTGTAATTTGTTGTGATGTAATTGAGCACTTAGAAGATCCAGATATACTTTTGAATTATATTAAAAAATTTGCATCTAAAGATACAATTATTATTATTTCGACACCTGAAAGAGATGTTATGAGGGGTGTTGATAATAACATGTCTCCACAAGAAGACCATGTTAGGGAGTGGAATTCAAAAGAGTTTAAAAAATATGTTTCATCATCAGGGTTTAAGGTTTTGAACCATAGGAAAATGAAATGTTTGAAATTTACTTTGCGCTATCCATTTATAGTTGAGTATATTAGTAAATTTTTGAGAAAAACATTAAAATCAAATCAATTAATTGTTTGTAAAATTAATTAATACTAAAGCAAAAGACATATAAGCATTTTAGATCTTTTAATTTATTGTGGTAAATGATTTTGAATTTTATTCTCTTGTTGAAGAGAGTAGAAAGTATAAGATTATAAAAAAATACCAAGATTTGTTCCAGTAAGAAATTATGCTAATAGTTTTTCATTAGAATGGGAAGAGCACGGAGGTCTTCGTTATTCGATTGAGTGGACAAAGGAGACGGTATTAAAAAGAACAGGGTGGACTAAAGAGAATTTAGGTGGAAAACTTCTTTTAGAATGTGGTTGTGGGCCAGGAAATGATACTGAAGTTCTGTTAGACATGGGAGCAAGAGTTGTTGCATTTGATTTAAGTACTGGAGTTGAAGAAGTTTATAAGAGGTTGGGCAGAAGAAAAAATTTGGTAGGGGTTTTTCAAGCAAGTATATTAGATATTCCTCTTAAAAAAGGAATATTTGATATTGTTTATTGTCATAGGGTAATTCAGCATACTCCATCACCTAAAAAATCTTTTTTTCAAATGGCTTCAAGGGTTAAAAAAGGAGGCATTCTTTTCATGCATTCATATGATAAATCTTTTAAGAATTTAAGTCATTGGAGGTATAGGTACAGATTCATTACA
>JBFKKL010000183.1:0-1624 GCA_041631255.1 Candidatus Woesearchaeota archaeon
ATGGCACTATCCGAGAAGCTGAAACTTTTCTTCAAGCTGAATTTTTAGATCTTATAGAAGATGGGTCAATTCGTCGACCAACTGAGGCAGAAGTTAAATCCGGAAATACTTTAGATGGACGTTTCAAAGTTGGTCTATTAAATGGTCAATCCGATACAAAAAATAAGCAGTGGACTGACGGTGATTCAAAAGTACTCGTTGAGGAAAAGATTATGCGATACCATGCTGCACAAATAGCATCACAAGAAGGTAAAAAAGGAAAAGATCCAGGCATTACCACTGCTTATGAGCAAGGAAAAAGGACTGGTATGAAAATAGTTGAACAAAAATATAAAAATGTCAAGTCTGAATCTCCCCATTCACCGAATGCTGTGGAAAATATTCTACATCTTACCAATTTGTTAGATTTACCTCTATCTGAATCTCAACAAGCGAAACAAGGAATAAAAGATGGAATTATTGAAACTATAGCCAAGAATAAAAAAGATATTGCCATGAAATATGGTATTCCGGAAGAAGCAATTTCAGCGGAGAACGTTATGTCAAATACTTTAATCATGAATGATGATTATACAATTCCAAGAATTGAGTAATTATTCTAACTTATTGTAAACTTAAGTTTAAACTAATTATAATTATATATGATCGATAAAAAATTTAACAATATTATTAGCAATTGTTCTTTCGAAAAGATAGGAATATGCCATGGCATTCGTGAGAAAAATTTTTCGAACGAAGTCATTCGTGATGAGGATCTTTTAGAATTTCTCTTTCTTTCCTTAACGTTCGTAAATTGCAATTTTACAAATGTTGATTTTTCACGCAGCCAGTTTCGTTTTTGCGACTTTGAGAACTGCACATTTAATCAGATACGGTTTTTTAAATCTGAATTTTTCTATTGCACTTTTAAAAATTGTAAAATAGTTAATTCAGAGTTTAACAGAGCAGAGTTTTTCGAAAGTCATTTTATAGAATGTAAATTTTATAAGGTTAAAATGTCAGGAACCGTGTTTGAAGATTGTGAATTTATTAAACCAAAGTTCAATAAAATAATTCATCTAGAGTTTTTAACATTAACCAATTCAAAAATTTGGAGTTCAAGTAAATGCATCCAAGTTAACACTTTCGATGATTTGGAAAAAATTTTCAATGAATTGTAAGATTAATAAGATGATTAGAGATATTTTAAATTTATAAAAAAAGATTGGATTCCTGAAAACTAAAATATTTAACGAAAAAAATTTAGTTCTGATCAATTATCAAAATTTGATCAGAACTTTAAAAAGTTGAGATTTACAAACTCAAAGAAAAGTAACAATTTTTCCAATTTTAAGGAGAACTAAATTCATTCATTTTAGAAAATAGATTTATCTAGATGAGCTATCCAAAAATTATGAAAATGTTCATTCATCGAATTGATAGATGAAAGATGAATTAAATTGTCTTTTGATAATATTTCTGTTGATATAGAATCAGTTATAGAATTGCTTTTAGCTATGAAAGAATCGTGTAGTTGAGGTAGATCAACTTTTAATTTTTGTTGATTCAATTCTTGGATAATACGATTAGGTAAAAATTGAATATTTAAATCTTTATAAGCTTTTTGCATATAATCTAAAATATC
>JBFKKL010000184.1:0-1613 GCA_041631255.1 Candidatus Woesearchaeota archaeon
AAATCTTAAAAAATTAAATGCAAAAATAATATTCATTGAAAGAGTAATTAATAATAAAATCAAAGTTTTTCGTGAACCTACGGAATCTGTTATATTACAATTGACAGATCAAAACTTTCCAAAAATTGAAAACTCATTTGACTATTTATTACATTTAAGAGTATCAACATTTACTAAGGAGAAAATAGAAGAATTAGAACGTGAAAAAGCAAATATGGAATCGCAACTTGAAGAACTCAAATCCAAAAAACCTACGGATTTATGGTTAGAGGATTTATCTCTTTTTGAAAAAGAGTATGAAAAAGTTAATAATTAATAATTAATTAATAATTGATAATTAATGAGTAAGTGTAAAGGAATTTATCAATTAAGAAAAATTCAAGAAATTAGGGAAATGTCAGTAGAAACAAACGAAGACGCTAAAATTGTGATAACAAAAGCTATAGATGAATATGAAATTTTACCGTTCATACCTTTAAAATATAAATTTAGAATACATAATAAATATTCTAAAAAAGAACCTGATTTTGTGAAATTTTGGGATTTTGATAACGGACTCAAAAAAAAAGTCAAGGATTTCTTTTTTGGAAAAGACAAACAACTAAAATGGGAGGGAGATTTACGATTAAAAGCTCTGGATATGAAAGAGGAAATGGTGGCTAAGATTCTTTTGGAAGATAAGTACGAAAACGAATTTGAAAATGATATAATACCAATTAAAATTTTAGCAGTTATGAGACCACTTACAATTTCCGAATATATGTGTTTACTTTTTAGGTATAGTGAATTAGAACCGTTTATAAAAGCAAGTCTAGGAATAACTATAGAGGAGGAATTCAATAAAATATTTCAGGAGACTGTAAATAAAAATATAAATTTAGAAATTGCACATTATTTAGCAGATATTTATATTTAATTTACATAATAATTAATTTCCGCGTAAAATAATTACGTAAAAATTAATTTAGACAATTAATTAAATTTACGAAATGTCAATGTTTGCTTCAGAACCACAATCTTTTGATAATTCTACCGAATCACAAGGAGCTCAAGCCCAAGTTCCTCAAAATCCTTTGGGAGGACAAAGTCAAGAACAAACACAAACACAATCTCAAGAAGCACCACCAAGCCAACTTCCTGTGGATGCTCAACAAGTTTTAAATATTTTGGCTCAAGGAGATGTCAAAAACTTTACGAGCGCATATATTCAACTTTTACAACAAAATTCCCAAACATTGGTGAAATTTCTGAATGAGAAATTCAATTCTAACGACGCTTCAGTTTTTGAGTTTTTATTCAATCTCTTTAAAGCAAATTCAGAAAAAGAGTGGGGAATAGATTCGTTTTTCACAACAATAATGAATTTAGGATTAACGATAAAAGATCAAGGAATATCCAACTTTTATCATTATATGTTACTTACACTATCTCATGATCAACCAAGTCCTATATATGGATTAGTTCAGGAACTTAATTCCAACCCTCCTGAAAAAGAACTTAATGATCATTTCATAAATTTATGGAACTCTCTTTTTGGAAAAACCAAATCCAAATCCAAAAAATCTGAAAATTCCAAAAACAGGTTTTTTAATATAACTATATTAGATAATTAC
>JBFKKL010000185.1:0-1608 GCA_041631255.1 Candidatus Woesearchaeota archaeon
AATTTTTGTTTCAAAAACTTTCCTAATTTTTCAACATCTTCATTTGAATTCTCAAAATTTTCGACATTCCCAAGAGAGTTTGCAATACCAACTGCTTCCTTAAAGTTAGGTTTGAGTAAATTGAACCCTTCAAAGTCAACAAATGTTCCTGGTTTAGTATCAATTGAAATATATTTATCTAAAGTCTTTAAATATTCAATAACATCGTGTGAAAGTAGTCCTTTTTGATAATCAGAAACTATAATTAAATCATAATTAGGTATTATTTTTTTAATACTCTCAATTACTAAATTTGAATCTATAGTCAAATTTTTTTCTTCAAAATCAAGCCTTAGAAGTTGATAACTTTTTGAGATTATTCTAATTTTAGAAATAGTAGAATTTGAAACTTCAACTGGGAAAAAAGAAACATTTTCTTTTTTCAATAAATTTTTTATAACTGTTGAATTTTCGTCCTTTCCAACTTGTCCAAGTATTCCTGTCTGAATCCCCAGCCTTGCTAAGTTTAATGCAACATTTGAAGCGCCCCCTAAAAAAGATTCTTCTCTGTTAAACCTTGCAACAGGAATTGGTGCCTCAGGAGAAATTCTTTCAACATCACTAAAATAATACTTATCAAGCATAATGTCCCCTATAACTAATGCCTTAACTTCAGAAAATTTTTCAAAATATTTATTCATCTTTTTTCAGGATATAAAGTATCATCAATCATCTCACATAAAATATGATAAGTCAACATATGACATTCTTGAATTCTTGCAGTTTCTTGACTTGGAGGAATTAAGTTTACATCACAAATATTTTTTAACTTCCCTCCATCTTTTCCTAAAAATCCAACTACTTTAAGTCCTCTTTTTTTAGCTTCTTCTACTGCTAATATAACATTTTGAGAATTTCCACTAGTACTAATTGCAACTAAAACATCTCCCTCATCTCCAAAAGCTTCAACTTGTCTTGAAAAAACTTTATCATAACCAAAATCATTACTTATACATGTCATAGTACTTGAATCTGTTAACGCTAAAGCTCTAATTGCTGGTCTATCTCTTTTATATCTTGCAACAAGTTCTTCTGCAAAATGCATAGCGTCACAAGTGCTCCCTCCATTTCCACAAGTAAGAACTTTCTTCCCATTCTTCAATGCTTCAATAATTACTTCAAAAATTTCTTGAATATTATTATTACTTAAAAAACGAGTTTTAACATCAATTGCTTCCTGAATTTGAGAAGATATTGTATTATTCATAAAAAACCTAAGATTAGCTAATTTATAAATATTGTTTATCAAAAATCTGTTTTAATTCTATAAAATCTTTAACAAAAAAATCTGGACCAAATTCTGCAAGCTCTTTTTCATCATATGAAGACATTAAAGCAATTCTTTTTGATCCAAAACTTTTAGCTGCTTTAAGTCCATTTGGCGAATCTTCAATAATTAAGATTTCAAAAGGCATAAGATCATATAACTTAGCAGTTTTATCAAAAATATCTGTTGCAGGCTTTATATTTAGAACATCTTCTCTTGAAGTTAAAGGTAAATCTAAAAGTCCTAGAGACTTTAAAGAAATTGAAACATTTTCTCTATGTCCTGAAGTAGTTACATGAACA
>JBFKKL010000186.1:0-1604 GCA_041631255.1 Candidatus Woesearchaeota archaeon
AATGCAGACTTTGTAAACAATGGGGATGCAGATGTTGAAGATGATTCAAGTGATGTACAAGAATTTGTAACTAAGTATGGTATTAAAGTTAGATACGATAACGATGAAAGTACTTCAGTTAGTGTTATGATTCCTGAAGAACAAGTTAGAGCTGAATTAATGGTTGCTAGCGGTGCTTCAAAAGTTGAATCTGGTTCAGTTACTGTAGATGCTGACCAAGTAGATGCTAAAAAAGCAGAACTTGAAGAAGAAGGTTACACTATTACTGGAACTGTAGAAGAAGCTGCGGCTGAAGATGTTGAATTCGATGTAACATCACCAGTTGATGATACAGATGCAGCAGGAGAAGATGACTTAATTGTTGTTGGTGGTCCAGCTGTTAACGCTGTAGCAAGAGAACTTCTTGGAATTAGTTCATACACTATTGACCAAGCAGGTGTTTCCGCAGGAGAAGGTATGATTAAATACTTCGCTGATAGAAACTCAGTTCTTGTTTACGGTTACTCCAAAGCTGACACAGCTGCTGCAGTTGATAAACTGAACGCAGGTGGTCTAACTGGAGACGAAGTTAACGTTTAAATTTTTTAATTAAACGTTTTCTTTTTTACAATACATTATATTTTAATTCTTGATTTTTTAGTTACTAATTGTTTGAATTCTACGCCCTAGGGCATAAACTTTATAAATTTGTTAAATTAGAATTTTCTATGTCAAAAGTGTATGAAGAAGATATTCTTAAATTATGGGAAGATAGAGATATTTTCAATAAACTAAATAAAAAAAATAAAGGTAATGAACTATTTAATGGAGTTGAAGGGCCACCTTTTCCAACAGGAGAAGTACATGTAGGTCATTTAAGGAATTGGGCTCTTAAAGATAGCGTTTTTAGATTAAAAAGATTGCAAGGTTTTGATGTTTATTATAAGGATGGGTATGATGTGAATGGATTGCCTGTTGAATCAAAAGTTCAAGAGAAATTAAATCTTAAAACAGTTGACGATATTAAGAAATTTGGTGAAGATAATTTTGTTAGTGAATGTAAAAAGTATGTTTCTGAGATAATTGGTGATATGAAGGAAGTTAGGCGAAGATATGGTTTGTGGCTTGATTCTAATCATTATCAAACGTCTCACAATGATTACTTATCTTTTGCTTGGAAATTCTTTAAATATGCTCAAGAAAAAGGTTTATTGTATAAAGGTTATAAGACTGTAGCATGGTCACCAGGTGCTGAAACTACACTTAGTGATTATGAGATTAAGGATGAATATACTGTTTTAGAAGATCCAAGTATATATGTTAAATTTCCACTTAGAAAAGAAGATACAACAACAGGATATGATGAATCTTTGTTGATTTGGACAACAACGCCTTGGACATTACAATCTAATATGGCAATTGCTATGCATCCTGAATTTAATTATGCTAAAGTTTTAGTTGAGGTTGGAACTAAAAAAGAAGTTTATATTATTGCTGAAGCTTTAGTTGAGAAAGTATTAACTGAATTTCAAAAATCACTTGATATTAAATTTAAATCAGTTCTTGAAGTTAAAAAAGGAATTGAATTTGAGGGAATTAAATATAATCATATCTTACTTGAAGAG
>JBFKKL010000187.1:0-1603 GCA_041631255.1 Candidatus Woesearchaeota archaeon
TTGGGTTAAAGTAATTGATAGAAGTTTTGAACATTCTTTTGCATCATCGTAAAATGTTTCATAAAAATCTCCTGCTCTGAAGAGTAAAATACAATCTGAATATTGCGTTTTTAGTTCAAGAAATTGCTTCATCATTGGAGTTACTTTTTCTCCTATTTCCATATTGATTTTTATTTGATGTTTTTTATAAAGTTGTGGTTTGCTAGTTGAAAAGACATAGATTTTTAAAAAATAAAATAAAATACTTCGTATGAAAAGAGGAGTTTATGTTTCTATCTTTTATACTTTTCTCCATTTACTAAGTTTATTACTTGGAATTTTGCTTGGAGCTTTATTTGGGTGTGGTGAACTTAATGAAGGGAGTGCACCTGACTGTGCTGTTGGAGACTTGGTATATGGTCTTACTATGATTATGTAGTTCTCTCTTTTTACGATCCCAACTGGAATTGGGGCCATAATTATCTTTAATTTTTTTTATTTGGATTCTAAAAATAAAGAAAGAAAATGATTCCTTTCTGTTATTTCTTACTAAACACAAAACATTAATAAAGCTTAAACTTACAGAAAAATTTATGGATCAATATTTACAATTATTACAAAAAATTTTAGATGAAGGTGAGAGAAGAGAAGATGATAGAACCGGTGCTGGAACAATCGGTATTTTTGGGCCTCAATTAAGATTTGATTTATCAAAGGGATTTCCCCTTGTTACAACAAAGAAAGTTCCTTTCAAAGCTGTTGCTGAAGAACTATTCTGGTTTTTAAGTGGGGAGAGAAACATTCGTCCACTAATTGAAAGGAAGACTAAAATCTGGACTTCAGATGCTTTAAGATTTAATCTAGAGAAAGTAATTTCAAGTGGTCTTATGACTAAAGAAGAAGTTGAAAAAGCAAGAGAAGAAGCTAAAAAAGGAAATTTTGAACTTGCTAAAAATCTTCTTACAAGATATGAAAATAAAATTTTAGAAGATGAAAAATTTGCTCATGAGTGTGCAAGTTTAGGACCTGTTTATGGAGTTCAATGGAGAGGGCTTCATACTGATTTGTCAGCTGACCAAATTAAAATGCTTGAAGATTCTTTGAAAGCAGGAGGTTCATCAAGACGTATGCTTGTGTCTGCTTGGAACGCGTCTCATCTAGGAGAAATGGCACTTCCGCCTTGCCATTATGGATTTCAAGTTCATGTGTCTCCTGAAACTAAAAAGCTCTCACTTCTTTGGAATCAACGCTCAGTTGATACAATTTTAGGGCTTCCATTTAATATAGCTTCATATGCATTACTTATTCATTTACTTGCTGAAACTCATGGTTTTGAAGTTGGAGAACTTATTGCAAATCTAGGAGATACTCATGTTTATTTGCCTCATTTGAATGCAGCCAAAGAACAACTTTCAAGAAAACCTATGCCCCTTTGTAAATTAAAAATTATAAATAAAAAGGATTCAGTTATGGATTATACTTGGGAGGACATTGAACTTGCAGGATATGAATCACATCCAAAACTAGAGAACCCAACTCCAATGTTTGGAGGATTTTTTTAGATGTCAAAAGTTATTATAATATCTGCTCTTGCTGAAAATAGAGTTATAGGAAATAAAGGAAA
>JBFKKL010000188.1:0-1601 GCA_041631255.1 Candidatus Woesearchaeota archaeon
GAAAAAATAGAATTATTTTAATTATTTAAGACAATAAATAAGCGTTATTTAATTAATTACTTTGGCAAATAAATTTTGCTAATCTTTAGATAATTTTATGGTACGTTAAGATAGCTCAAATGTAGTATTAAATATAATTAAACTATAAAATATTTATTAGATTTAACTAATAATAATTGTGTTTTTTGAAATTAAAGTTACTTACAACTGTTTGTGACCCCGATTTTTAGGCTACCTCATAAAAAAGGGGTAGAAAATGACAAAATACCAAAGTTTCGGCCGTAAAAGGCACTCAATTGACCAAAAACATTTGATTCTTCAGGACCATTTTGAGAATGGTGTCAGTATCTCGGAGTTGGCGCGTAAACACCAGATCCACCCGATAACAATTTATAACTGGAAGAAGCAAATGTCGGACAAGAAAAAAGAAGATGAGTTAGATATTCATGAAATTTTAGCAGAAAATGAAAGGTTAAAAAAAGAAATTGCGAGTCTAAAAAAGTCCTTGGGAACTGTTTCTCATGAAAAGGAAGTTGTAAAAGACATCAATGAATTTCTTAAAAAAAAATACAGGGAGCAACAGTTAAAAAAGCAAAAGAATACCTTAAAGAAAAAAAAGTGAAATGCTCTAAGAAATTAGTATGTAAAGAATTTGGTATTCAACCAAAATCGATTTACAAAATTCCTAAGACTATTGAAGGAGGTAATGTTTTGCGATTTTATAAAAAGAAAGATGACCGTGAAATTTTGGGTCAGATAAAAGAAATTATAAAAAGTCGGCCGACCTACGGTTATAAGCGAGTTACAGCATTGGTAAACAGGGATAGGAAGGCCAGTTGCCTAGGGAAAATTAATAAAAAAAGAGTTTTTAGAATCATGAAAATTAATGGATTGCTGCTTCCTAAAACGGAAAAAACTAGGAATCACAAGCCTACAGGAAAAGTAATGACCCTTCATCCAAACACACGTTGGTGTTCTGATTGTTTTGAAATAAAATGTTTTAATGGAGAGAAAGTTTACGTGGGATTTTCTTTGGACACTTGTGACAGAGAGGCCATAAGCTTTGTGGCTAAAGACAGGCCCATTTTGGCAGAGGATATCCAGGAATTGATGTTTAATTCTGTAGAAAAACGATTCAACAAAACCAAGGCCACTAGACAAATAGAATGGCTAACAGATAGAGGCTCAATTTATCGAGCTTATAATGTTCAGGCCCTAGGAAGAGAGCTTAATTTAAAGTGCTGTTACACGGCTTCTTATAGTCCAGAAAGTAACGGAATGGCCGAGGCATTTGTGGGCACAATAAAAAGAGATTACGTTTATATGAATGATTGCTACTCGGCAAAAGAGGTTTTAAGAATGTTACCGAATTGGTTTAGGGATTATAATGAAGAGGCACCGCACTCGGCCCTTGGCATGAAGAGTCCGACGGAATATAAACAATTAATAACTAAAAATTGGTAGCCTCAAATGGGGTCCAAAGCAATTTGTAAGGCACCAGATTCAACATCATTAATATTATCTTTTGCAAAATCATAGATTTGTTTTTCAACTAAACCCTCATAATTATGTGAGATAATATCTCTTAGTCTTTTAAGACC
>JBFKKL010000189.1:0-1591 GCA_041631255.1 Candidatus Woesearchaeota archaeon
AATTTTCTACTTTAAAGTTTCTCTCATTGTTCCTAGAAGGTCATTTTTTAATTGAGTTTCTAAAAGCATTCCCTTTAAAGCATCTAAACTAACATTTGTTGTTAGAACTCTGTTATTTATACAATGATCATAGTGTAAATATCCTGAATTTAAACTTGATTCAGGTGAAGGATCTACTAAAGCTTTTTCTTTTTCAATATCTAAAATTAATACATATCTATTTGGGACTATAATTCTTGATTCTCTAACAGAACAAAACCTTGCAAACCATTCACAATTGTTATTATAAAAAAAATCAAAATCTAAATCATGACCAAACTTTCTTGTTTTAGTTTCCTGTAACTCGCCAATTTCTCTATTACAAACTACAAAAAAACTATATCCGGTTTTTGAATCTGGATTCTTAACTCTATGAGGATTTTTAACTTGCCCTGAAAGAATTCTATGAAGGTTATTTCTTGAAACAAATGTTTCATTATATGGTTCAAAATAATTTTTTTCTAAAGTGCCATATGCTTGATTTCTTCTTTCCATAGAAAAATAAAGAAATACATTTTTTATAAAGTTATCTCTTAAGAGTAGTTACTTGAAAAGTTTCAGATATTCTTTATAACCTTCTTTTTCTAAGTCTTCTTTTGGAATAAATCTTAGAGCTGCTGAGTTCATACAATATCTTTTTCCGCCTTTATCTTGAGGCCCATCATCAAAAACATGCCCTAGATGAGAATCTGCTTCTTTTGATCTTACTTCAATTCTTTTTGTGAAAAGTTTTCTATCGTCATGAAGAGTAATTGAGTCATTATGAATTGGTTTTGTAAATGATGGCCAACCTGTTCCTGATTTATACTTGTCTAAAGACGAGAAGAGAGGCTCTCCTGAAACAACGTCAACATATATTCCTTCCTTTGTATTATTCCAATATTCATTTTTAAATGCTGGTTCTGTTCCATTTTCTTGTGTTACATAATATTGCATTTCTGTTAACCTTTCTTTTAAGTTATCTTTTTTCCAATTTTTTTCAATAAACTGATCTCTTCCTGAGCTTCCCCTATAGTATTTATATCTAATTGGGTTTTTTTTGTAATAATCTTGGTGATATTCTTCTGCCTTGTAAAATATTTCAGCAGGTAAAATTACTGTTACAATTGGCTTGTCAAATTTACCTGAATTATTTAAGCTTTCTTTTGATTCTTCAGCTAACTTTTTTTGCTCACTATCATGATAGAAAATTGCTGAAGTGTATTGAAAACCTCTATCAACAAAACTTCCTGTACTATCTGTTGGATCTATATGTTTCCAAAATATATCTAAAAGTTCAATATAAGTTATTTTTTTAGGGTCATAAAGTACTCTAATTGCTTCTCTATGTCCAGTTGTTCCTGATGATACTTCTCTATATGTTGGATTTTCTTTTTCTCCTCCTGTGTATCCTGAAATAACCTCAATTACTCCTTCGTGTTTCTCAAAATCACCTTCTGAACACCAGAAACAGCCACCTGCAAATGTTGCATTTTTTGTATCACTTGAATTTACCACTTTTATTTCCTCCTGCTTTGAACATCCTGAAAAGATTAAAGCAATTAAAACAATA
>JBFKKL010000190.1:0-1583 GCA_041631255.1 Candidatus Woesearchaeota archaeon
CTTGGAAATATACCAGAAAGCACCCAAATCCGCGCGTTCCGAGAAATGGATACTGGTCTGAATGGTAGACTCGCTAACCTTGGAGACCAATGTCCAGCTTCAAAATTCAACATAAATGCAGAACATAAAAATTTCGTGGAAGAAATGAAAAGCAAAGGACACTTTGTTGATGATCTAGATTGTGATCTAGAACGTTTTCAAGAATTATCAACAAATCCTGAAACAGATTTTATAGATCGAAAGTCGATAAACGAAGCGAAGACAATTTTACAATCTGAGCAAGAAAATCTAGTCACTAACCCACGACGACCAAATTTAAACAAAGGAGATCCTAACTTAGATTTTGTAGTTGATGGACCAGGATCATATCAGTATGTCGATGTAAAAAATCCAATTGATCCAAGAAAATTTCCACCAGCTAAGAAAAAGCCTGAAAGTTTTAATAAAATGGCCAAACGAATTGGTGAAAAAATTACAAAGCAAAAAGGTGGTTCTGATAAAGTTTTGCACATTGTCGATCTTGAACAAATACCCGTTGATATAAAAGAAAAGTTTACACAAAAAATTCTCGAAGGCGCTGGAAGCCCAAAAGATATTAAATTTATTAATATAAAGAAATTATAATGCCCCATACATTAAACGATATTATTGCAACAGTTGATAGCAGTAAAAACTTAGAAATTTTTAACCAAGCTTTTGCAAATGAAGGTATTTTTGCCCAGAATCTTTCGATGTCAGTTTTTTGGGATCTAAAATTTTTAAAAATTAACTTTAAAAAAGTTAATTTTTCAGGAAGTTATTTCACTGATTGCAAATTTGAAAATTGTACGTTTGAAGAAACCGTAATGCGAAAATCTGAGTTTACAGATTGTACGTTTAAAAGCTGTAATCTGATAAACTCTAGTTTCTCTAAAGTAGAGTTTGACAACAATCTTTTTATAGATTGCCAATTTTATAGAGTCGATTTAGGATGGAGTTGTTGGTTAGATTGTATATTTAGAAAAACGAAATTTGAGCAAGTGGACTTCGAAGGTGCAACTCTTTCGAACTTAAAAATCAAAGATCTAATTATTTTAAACTTAAATTTCACTGAGACTTTCCCGACCAAATTTTATAAATCAAATTCAAATGAATTTATTGAAGTTAAAAGTCAATTTGATTTTGAAAAAATTCTAAAAGATCTGAATTTAATAATATCTAATGATGAGGATGATATGGAGAATTCTTAAAACGAATATGTACCTTCCAAAACTTAGGTTGTAGGTGGAAACAAATGAATGGTGGACAGATTTTAGAAATTTTTCTAAAGTATAAATATAAAAAATTAATAGTTTTGAATATTGTATTTTTTCAAAACTATTAAAAAAATTCTATTCTTCGTTCAAATATTTTTTATAAAATTTTTAAATTCATCTCCAGTATATGATAGATCCTCTTCTAATTCGTCCGTGACATCTTCTACTAACTCTCCGAATTTTGACGCTTTTTTATCAAATGATAAAAGGATTCGATTTTTTTCTTAAAAAACAACGGCGTCAATAATTGCATAGTTTTTAATACGTAATTCAGCGAAAAATTGAGGC
>JBFKKL010000191.1:0-1576 GCA_041631255.1 Candidatus Woesearchaeota archaeon
ATATGTGAAAGAATTTGTCCTGAACTATAATCCGTCAAAAAAAATTTATTCAAATTATCAAATAAAATTTTCAATCTCACTGAACTTAGAAATAGTATTACTATAAATCTGGGAGAGATTTTGAAGTAAATTTAGTTTTCCTTCGATCGATTCAGATGTCTCAAGTTGCCCTTCAAGACTTTCTTCATATTTTAGGTAAATATAATCAATCATTCGAGTATAATCTCTATATGCGTCTCTTTGTATTATTTGTTCAGTATTTGGCGAATTTAAAACTTGAATTATTGATTTAATTTTCTCAACATCATAGGTTCCAGCTACAGCATTTGTTGCAAGAGCAGTACCAAAAATAATTCCTTTAAGTTTATTCTTTAGACTCATTGTCTATTCTGCTAACTTTTATCTTTTTAAATTTTAGTATTTTTTACTTGATTCTTGTGCAAATTCTTACCTTCAAGGAATAAAAACATTTATAAATGATTCTCACAGGAAATGACTAATGATTAAAAGAATTATTTTGTTTTTATTGTTGTTCTCAACATTAATGTCTGGAGCTTTTGCTGCACAATGTGCAACCAATAAAAATGTTGAAGACAACTCATTAACTTGCTTATTGTCCAATAAGAATTTACAAAGTTTCTTTTCAAGTATGGATTGGTTAAATTGGGTTATGTTTGCTTTAACTGTAGTTGTTTTAGGAAATGTTTTAACTAGAATTCCATTCTTCAATAATAAGGCAGTGGCCTATTTTATCTCTTTCATTACTACTTCAACTCTTATTTGGTTACTTTTAGAAGATGGAATTTTTCCAATTCATTTTGTATTCTGGTTGTTAGAGTTTGTAATAGTAGGGTCTCTATTATTCGCAGTTTCACTTTTAGTTAAATCTAGAGAGGGTGCAGAGGCCACTTCTAAAACTTTAATCACTATTGGTATAATAACCGCTTTGTTTATGGCTAATGCTTATCATAGTTTTGTTGATGAAATGTCTGATACTAAACCAGATGTTAAAAAAGCAGTAGGTGAAGATACTTTATTGAAACAAGTAGTTGATTTTAACATTAAAATTCCAGGAACTCTTTTATTATTTGTTTTATTGATTATAGCAGTTTGGAGTTTCTTGGCTAAACCTGTTGGAGCTAAAAGTTATGAAAAATCAAAAGATTTTTGGAACAAAAGAAATTTGTGGGGTTCTAAAAAAAGAGAAATGATTAATAAAAGAGAAGAAATGTTAAAGAATGTAGTTCAAACCTATAAGGAGTTGGTGGATGCTAGAAAATGAATCGAGAAAACATAATTGCAATTAATGAGAAGCTTATAAGACAACTTAATGAAATATTAGACTTAAATGAAGAACAGGATATTAAAAAAGATACAACTCAGATTGAGTCTTTAATTCACGATTTACTAAGATTATGTGAAGACGAAAAAAATAATCCGGAAAAGTTTGATTCTGAACTAATGAAAAAACAACATGCTTTAATGTCAAGTTTAGTAACTAATTTAAGGGGTAAAGATCAACAAATGCTCGATGATATTAATAAAGAACAAGAATTGTTTAGAAGAGCCAAAGCTC
>JBFKKL010000192.1:0-1571 GCA_041631255.1 Candidatus Woesearchaeota archaeon
AAAAATTTAGATTAATTTTTTCGTAATATTTTTAAACATTATATGTTGTGATATATAAAATGGGAAATACAATATTAGTTTTTGAAAATGTTAACTCTTTGAATATTGAAGTTCTGAAGACAATGGCTTCAACAAAAAACCTTAAAGTAAAAAAATTTATAGTAAACAAAGAAGAGGTAGTTATTAAGTTTGCAAATGATAGAGATTTGAATAAATTCAAAAAAACTTTACCTTCTCCAATTTTGCCCTCAAGAGAGATGTAAATAGAGTGTGAATTAGTTCTCTCATTTTACTCATCAAAGTAAGCTTTAATAAAGAAAAATTCTTTTTTATTCTTATGGAGAGTTATGATTTAATTATTATTGGAGGAGGGTGTGCTGGATATCCTGCTGCTGTTTATGCTGCAAGATTTAATCTGAAAACATTAGTTATTGCAAAAGAGAAGGGAGGGCTTATTACAACAACTCATCTTGTTGAGAATTATCCAGGATTTATTTCTCTTACGGGCCAAGAATTAGCAGATAAACTTGAGGCTCATGTTAAAGCAAACAATGTTCCAATTGAAAATGATGAAGTTTCATCTGTTGAAAAACTTGAAGATGGAACTTTTTTGATTAAGACTTCATTTAAAAAATCTGAATTTAAAGCAAAATCAATTATATTAGCAACTGGAACAAGACACAGACATCTTGATGCACCAGGTGAGAAGGAATTTGCTTCAAAAGGAGTTTCATATTGCGCAACTTGTGATGGTCCGTTTTTTAAAGGAAAAGAAGTTGCAATTGTTGGAGGATCGGATAGTGCTGCTAAAGAAGCAATGGTTTTAGCACAAAATTGTTCAAAAGTTACGATGCTTATCAGAAGTCATTTGAAAGCTGAACCTATTAATCAAGATAGGATTAGAAAAATTGACAATATTGAAATTATTGAAGGAGTTCAAGTTAAAGAAATTAAAGGAGAAAATATAATAACTCATATAATTTTAGATAAAGAAGTTAATGGCTCAGAAAGACTTGATTTACAAGGACTTTTTATTGCAATTGGACAACTTCCTAATAATGATATTGCAAAGAATTTAGGTGTCGAATTAAATAAGAAAGGAGAGATAATTATAGATAGATTATCAACAACCAATGTCCCAGGAGTTTTTGCAGCAGGAGATGTTACAGATAGTGAATGGAAACAAGGTATAATTGGCTCAGCAGAGGGTTCAGTTGCAGCTTATAGTGCTTTTGAGTATATAAACTCAAAACATAATTAAATATACCATTTTTGACTCAACAAAAACCTTTTTAAAGAATATTTGTAGCAAATTACTATGCAGATAGTTCCTTATGTTTTTTATGCTTATGTTTTAATGGCAATACTATTCCTAATATTTAGTAAACAAGTTGCACAGTGGTTCTATAACGTAGTTTTAATTCTTACAGGAAAAATTAATGTTTCTAAGCTCTTTATTTTTAGAATTGATCAAAAAAATAGAGATTCAATGTTTTTTTTAATGAGAAGTTTTGTTATGATTTTTGCAATTGCAATAGGTTCAACATCACTTTATTTACTTACAGTTATAC
>JBFKKL010000193.1:0-1556 GCA_041631255.1 Candidatus Woesearchaeota archaeon
TTCAAATAAAGTTGTTAAGCAAGGACCTTATTATTCAAGAAGTCCTGCTGATATTGTTAAAAGATCTTTTAGAAATATGTTACCATACAAAAACGAAAGGGGAGTTCGGGCTTTTAAGAGGTTAAAATGTTACAATTCAACACCTTCAATTTTACTTAACACTAAAAAGGAAGTTGTTAAAGAGGCACAGTTTGATAAAACTACGGTTTTTTATTATACAAAAGTTGGAGATCTATGTAAAGTTCTAGGTTATACAAAGGTGAATTAAAATGAAAGGATTAAAAATTACAATTGGAAAAAGAAAAACTGCTGTTGCAAGAGCTAAAGTTGTTTCAGGAAAAGGAAAAATAACTGTTAATAATCAAGATATTGAAACTTACATTCCTAATGAAACTATGAGACTTAAAGCGACTGAACCACTTTTACTTACAGAAAATGAGAACAAATTTGATGTTGCAATTTCAGTTTATGGTGGTGGCTCTAGTTCTCAGATTGATGCAATAAGACAAGCTATCGCAAGAGCTTTGATTGAAATTAAGGGATCTGAAGATATGAGAAAAAAGTTTTTAGAATATGATAGAAGTCTTCTTGTATCTGATACTAGATTTAAAGAGACAAAGAAACCAAACAATTCACATGCAAGAGCTAAGAGGCAAAAATCATACAGGTAGAGAAAAATGGCAAAAGAAAAAAAAACAACTAATTATGGATTCGTTAAGGTTAAATGTCATGAATGTAAGAATGAGCAGATAATCTTTGGTAGGGCTTCAACAGTAGTTAAATGTTTGAAGTGTAATGCTGAATTAGCGCAACCAACAGGTGGGAAGGCAGCTATTAAAGCTGAAATTATAGAATTACATTAAATTTATTTTTATTTCATTATTTGGATTATATCTTTACCTTTAGCATTAGTTTTTATGGCTAGCCTATTATTGTGACATTTTGATGTTTTGAATCCTTTTTTTTCTAGTTCTGTTCTTATATATTCGAATGATTTTGATGAATTAAACTTATTGTGCTTCATGAGTTTATGTGGGTTGTATGAACCTAATATTTCTAGTTCTTCAGTTAAGGACTGTAAAAGCTTTTCAGTATCTTTTTTATTTTCTATTAAAGAGATATTACTTAAACACTTTTGAATAAATTCTTTATTATTTAATTCATCAACATATATTTTACCTAGAGTGTTTTTTTCTTCAAAATCTTTAATTTCTATGTCTTGAGTTTCTTTGTTTACAATTATCCATTTTAATTTTTTAATTGTGTTTGTTGCTTCTATTTTTGAGTCTTGAACTTTAAAGAAAACTCTAAAATAATGATCTTTTGAATATGAAATAAGAGGAGTTAAAATTTTATCGTGTCTTGCAGCGTTAATTTTAGCAGTTGCAATTAAACTTCTTAATCCAAATTCTTCAAACCATAAAAGTTTTTCTGCTTTAATATTGTAACGCCTTAAAGCTGTTTTAGGATAAACTCCGCAAAGAGCAGCAGTATCAGTTGCTGTTAGAGATAGAATTCCATTATGTTTTACTCTTTGAATGGCAGTATCTAGAAAA
>JBFKKL010000194.1:0-1551 GCA_041631255.1 Candidatus Woesearchaeota archaeon
AGTATTTAATTTTTAATCTTTATTAAGTAAAAATGGTAAGTATAAAGAGAATTCAATTGAGTTTTTTTAATCAAGGGGACTTTTAACTTTCTTTAATTCTTCATTTGAAACCTTAGTATAAATCTGGGTTGTAGAAAGGTCGCTGTGCCCAAGTAATTCTTGTATTTTTCTTATGTCAGTCCCTGCTTCAAGTAAATGCGTTGCAAAAGAATGACGAAGAGTATGTATATGCACATCAGAAGAGAGTCCTGCTTTTTCACGAGCTTTTTCGATTATATATTGAACAGATCTTGGTGTTAATGGATTCCCTCTTTTATTAAGGAAAACAAAATCATTTCCTTCTTTAAACGAACAAAACTTCTCCAAATCTTTACATAAAGAAGGCGCAAGTATTGTCATTCTGTCTTTTCCTCCCTTACCATCTCTAATCCACAAAACTCCTTCATCAAAACTAAAATCCTTAACTCTTAAATTAACAGCTTCAGACAAACGAAGTCCTGACGAGTAATACAACTGAATAATCATTTTGTGCTGTTTGTTTGAAATTGATTTGAATAAACGATTAATTTCATCTTTTGAGAGAACTTTAGGAACAGATTTTTTAATTTTTGGAGTTTTTATTTCAAACTTTTTCCCTAAAATTTCATTATAATAAAATAAAAGAGCTGATTTAACAAGACCTAATGATTTAGAAGAAAGTCCTTCTTCAGTCATCTTGTGAGCCAAGTATCCTTTAACATCTTCTTCTGTAATTAATTGAGGTTCTTTCTCTTGCCTCTCTAAGAATTGCCTGTTGTAGAGAATATACATTTTAACAGTTTGTTTAGAAAAACCACGTAGTTTAATCTCAGTTTCAAGAGATTTCATCAAAGACATTAAATCCATATATTCGTTTTATACGAAGTTAATATATAAATTTTTTTAACTAGAATCTTCTAACAATATATTCTAATCTTCTAGTTTCAATATCAGAAAAGGGAGTTTTGTTTTGTCTCCAAGAATTTAAATCTTCCTTATTAAAATTAAGATCTACTGCAACTCTTGCTTTAAATCCTTGAGCTACTTCCTTATCAAGTGTTTTGTATGTGCCTATAGATAAAGTTTCTCCATTTCTATCAAAAGCTAAATAAGTACGTTTTGATCCATCTTCAAATAAATGATCATCATTTACTCTACTCATAGTTCTTTCATAGTGACTAGTTTCGCAAGCTCTTTTGAAGTTTTCTGCTCTTTGACTTTGTTCTTTTGTTAACATAACTAGTTTACTTACTTAATATTTATAACATTTTCTTTCACAAAACCTAAAACAAATGCTTATAAATAGTATAATCCAAAAAACATTATGGAAAAGAAACCTTCTATCATAACTCAAAAAGACGTTTTAATTCTAAAACAATTATTAGAAGATGGTAGAAAGAGTTCAGCGAGTATTTCTAAAGAAATTGATTTAGGGCGTGAAATTGTTAATTACAGAATCAAACGTTTAGTTAAAGAAAATTTAATTGTAAAGTTTATTCCAAAAATTAATGAAAAAGCAATGCATTATCAAGA
>JBFKKL010000195.1:0-1538 GCA_041631255.1 Candidatus Woesearchaeota archaeon
ATTGCAAAAAGTTTTCTTCCCACTAAAGAATCCATATCTGAAATATGGAAAAATTCACTTGAAAGTTTTTTAATTCCTTTTAAATCTAATTCAGATAGTTTAACTTCTAGAATTCTAATTGGTTTGGGAACATTTATTCCTGATTTATGTGCCAAAAGTTGATTATTAAATTCTTCTTTAGCAAAAATTTCCGAATTTATTTGATTTGTTTGTGGAAGTTTTACTGGTTTTCTAAAGTCCCAAAAGACTTTTATCACAGTATCTGTAGTATTTCTATAAACAATTCCTTTTGATCCAACTCCAATTATCATTCCAAACATTAAAGACTTTTTATTTATTTATTATTTAAATCTTTTTATCATATTTTAAAAAAGTAAAACTAAAGTTTTTAAAGTCAAAAACTTAAATTTTTTCTAGATGAAACAAGCGCACTTACCACTTCTTAGATGTTTTGATGAATTGCCCTTTTATTTAGGAAAAAAAACATTTATTGAGTTTTTAAAAGGTAACCCGCACCCAACAATTCAAAAAAACTCTCTAGACGAATTATCTTCTTTTGGATGTCTTTACATCATGTCAACAAATGATATTGAAAATTTAATTGAAGCTCTTTTAGATGAAAAATACTTAGAATTTGTAGAAATACAAAGAGGAATTAGTGTACTTCAAAGAACAAAAAGGGGAGCTTCTGAAATTTTGAAAAAAGAATATAATTATTCTAAGAAGAAAACTTCCACAAAGCATTACGTCCTAGATCATGAACCAATTACAGCTACTGATAAAGAGGTCTTTAAAAATTTCGAATTTTTTTTGAAAAAGTGTAATAATGAACAAAAAAAAGCAGTAGTCTCTGCTGAAAAATCAATACTTTGCGTAGCAGGAGCAGGAAGTGGTAAGACTTTAGTTTTAACAAAAAGAATAGATTTTTTGGTGAAATTTAGGGGAGTTAATCAAAAGGAGATTTTGGCAATCACATTTACAAGAAAAGCTCGTGATGAAATGCTTTCCCGTTTAGAAAGATACGGAATTAAAGAAGTTAAGGTTGAAACTTTCAATTCATTTTGTGAGAAAATACTAAAAAAATATGGCCATAAATTTTATGGGAGAGATGTTAGAGTTATTCAGTACAGAGATAAAATTGCCCTTGTTCGTGAATCAATTAGAAAAAATAATTTAAAGTTTGAGGTTTTAGCCGGGGAATACTTTAGTAGATCACAACTAAGAGAAAAAAGTTCTGAGGAGTTATTTTTTCTTTTTGTAAATGATATGTTTTCCCTCCTTGATTTTTATAAGAACACCCATAGCCCAATAATGAAATTTTTTGAAAAAGATAAAAGCTTACAAAAAAAGAATTTTGCTAAAAAAATATATCTAATTGTTAATACTTTAGAAGTAATGCTAAAAGAAAAAGGACTTAGGGATTTTTCTGACCAAGTGATTGACACGATAGAATTGTTTGGTAAATTTCCAGAGTATATTCCTGAATTCAAGCATATTCTCATAGATGAATATCAAGATATTAACGCTTGTCAACATGA
>JBFKKL010000196.1:0-1534 GCA_041631255.1 Candidatus Woesearchaeota archaeon
AATTCCTCCAATACCTTCAACAAGTACTTCATCGTGATCATTCACAAACTTTGAAGCATTGTTTCCTGGCAAGAACGCTGCAATTGATTTACCGTTCTTTGAAAGCTGTACAACTACACACTTACGAAGTGCTGAGTTTGGCTGTTTAGCTTCCCTTTCTGTTTTTGACAAAACAATCCCTTTAGCTTGATTTGAGTTTTCAAGTGGGTCGTATTTAGCTTTCTTCAAAAGGTCAACTTTCTTCTTTTTGAAATTCTTTCTCTTCGCAAGCAATTTTTTTGCCGCAAACATTCCATTTGTCTTATTTCCCATTCTAATTCTTACCTCCAACAACACAAACCATTGAAACTAAAAATGGTTTTCCTAGTTTTTGACCTAGTTCTTCATTATCTAAATTTAATTCAACTACTTGAGCTCCTACAAGTGAAGCATAGTACTGAATTTTTCTCAAAGTCAAATCATCACAATTGTTTGCAGTATAAACTTTCTTAGCTTTTCCATTCTTAAATGCTTTTTCACAAACTTTAGCTCCTAAAACTAAATTGTTTGATCTCTTATGATTAAGCATATCAACAACGTTAACGTCTTCTACTCGTTTTTCTGCAGTTCTCTTTACGAAAGTTTTAGTAAAACCTTTCATATGATTAGCTTCTGATTCTTCTTTGTTGTACATATCAACAAGATTTTCTGTCATTTTTAACAAATTAGGAAAAAGAATTAATTGGTACACAAAAGAGCATACTCCACGGACATTGCCGCTTCTCATCTCCTTTTCCTGTACTTTTAGGAGTCCCATCGGCTTTATAAATACTTCTGTTTTAATTATCCTCATATTTATAAATGAATTAATTCTTAACTTTAACACCATGAAAAATAACATGAAAAAAGCGCAGCCAATGTGCCCTTATACAACATTTGTTGCAAGATTACTTCTTGCCTCAATTTTTGTTAACGGACTTATTGGTAAATTAATGAATCCAAGTGGAACTATTGCCTTTATGAATTCAAATGGATTTTTTTTCACAGAATTCTTTTACGTAGGAGCTCTAGTTATGCTAGCAGTTGGTTCATTATCTTTGATTCTAGGATATAAAACTTGTATAGGATCAGCAATTTTAGCACTATACACTTTGCTAACTATTCTGATTTTCCATTTTAGTTTAGCTGATATGAATCTTTTCAAGAATCTTGCAATAATTGGAGGACTTCTTGTAATGATGCAAATGCATCCTGGAAAAATTGCTCTTGAAAAATAAAAATTCAAGAGTTTTCCATAACTTTATAAAATAAGAATTTTAAGAAATTAAATGGAAAAACACCAAAGAGAAGACCTGATTCTAGAACTTGAAAAAAGAAGCAAAAATGGATATTTTCTTGGAAGTACCCAAGAAAATCAAAGAATACTTGAAAAAGCAAATAGATTCCCACATAGAAATCCAGTTACTAAAGTACAATATTTTCCACAAAAGCTTGAAACATATTCAGAAACTGATGGGTTGCCTTCTCTTGTACAAACATTCTTAATTAGAAGAAT
>JBFKKL010000197.1:0-1533 GCA_041631255.1 Candidatus Woesearchaeota archaeon
ATACCCTGGAAGATTGACTTTAGATTGATAAGTTTTACCATCATCATCGGTAAAACCTAAAGTAGCAAAAGTTAAACTTCTTCCCCAAATTCGTCCTGTATTATTAACTCCTTTAAAATTAGGATCTACAGCATACGGTCTAAAATTTTGTCCTCCTGGTGTAGGAACTGTATCAATCTGCCTATAATTTGATGACCAACTCATTGATTTACTCCCATTGAAATAAGGTTACGAATCATTATTTTTGCTCTTCCTCTGTTGAATCCTGCTCGACGAATATCTCTGTAAGTTTGACGTAGAAATAAGCGACCGTACAGGTCCAATTTAATTGGTACTAGTGTTTTAATTTTAACAGGTTTTTTATAATGCTTAAATAAGATAGTCATCTCTCCTACTTATTTAGTCTTCTTCAGCTTCTTTAGCTTCTTTAATAGCTCTTGTGACGGCCCCTCTAATACATTGAATTTTATCTACTTCGATTTTAATACAAGGACCAGAACCAAAAAATCCCCCTTTTAAGAAAATCCATCCATAGGGCGGGTTGTGACTACCATCTTCCTCAATATATTCTGGTTTTCCTAAACTATTACATTTAGGATTATCGCATTGAACTAATTCAACTTTCATCACGTCAACCCATCAATCTCGCTCGCACGGCGTCGCGCAAGCGCTTCAAGCGTTAATTCGGCCCGCACCTTCTCCAGGTCGACAACGTCATTAACAACAGCAGCAGTAGACATTAGTTTTTTAATTCCATCACAAGCTTCCCAAACGTTCGAAAAGTCTTTTTGAATTAAGCCCGAATTAACAGTAAGAAAAACTCTGACAGAATTTTTCTTTCTAACAATCAGTATCTCATTAAATATTTCTTGATTCATTTTTTCCTTTCATTAGTTAGTGCCCGAGACGGGAATCGAACCCGTACGATATTTCTATCGGGGGATTTTAAGTCCCCTGCGTCTGCCAGTTCCGCCACTCGGGCTAAATTATTCTACTGCTTTTTTCCAAGCTTTCCATTGTTCACAACATAAAGTAGCAAAAGTTAAACTAAGAAAACCGTTGGTTACTTTGTGTCCCTCTTTATTCATATGACATAACTCACAGCATTTAGTCTCTATGTTAAAGTGCTTTAAAGTCGCTTGAGAACTCATACAATTAGATTTCATTAAGTTTTTCTCCACTCATTCCAATCTCCATCTTCATATTCTTTTCGTACTACAATTACTCCGCGCTCTTCTAGCATCATTTTAGTTTCTAAAGTAAGATGGGTACAGGGTTCCCATTCTTCATTAGTATCTTTATTTCTAATTTCGTAATTCACGTAATTTATGGGCATTTCCATCCTGTAGGTGAAGAAGGCATTCCATGAATAATGTAACAATTATCACAAAGAAAATGACCATTGATTGGATTATAAGTTCCTTCATTATGAATTACATAATCAACTAAAATTTCTTCCATTGATAGATCTGGCAAAGTAGACCAAGATTTATATTGATCAATATAACACTGTAATTCAAATGGTTTTTTACA
>JBFKKL010000198.1:0-1523 GCA_041631255.1 Candidatus Woesearchaeota archaeon
ACAGTAGAAAGTTTTCCTTTTTAAGTAAAACATCTTATGTTGAGTTTTGTCTTCTTTTTTTGTTTCTAGCAGTTTCATTATATTTTATATCATTTTTTGAGAATGGGAAAATTGATCACGAAGTCCCAACTCATATGTTTGCAAATGATATGTTTATTTTTTCAGGTTTTTCAGATTTGGCGAAATATTCGAACGATATGTCAAAAGTACCAACTTTTCTTTCAGGAGGAGATAATAGTTCATATAATTTTTTCTCTCCGATACCAGGAATAGTAGTTGCTCAACTTTCAGAGATGACAGGAGTTGAAACATATAATTTCATACTGCATGTTAATATAATTATTCTTTTTTTTGGATTAGTGGTCTTGTACATAATATTGAGGAAAATCTCTGTTTATTCGGCACTATTCTCAATACCTTTTTTTCTTCTGCTTTTCAATTGGCCTTTTAATTTCATTTTAACTTGGGGAGGTCATATTGGTAATTTCAATATTTTCTTGGTTATTGTTACATTAATTGCATTTCTTAATATCAATAAAAAAGGAATGTTCTTGTTATTTGGTTTTTTGAATGCTGCAAGTTTTTTATCTCATGGAAGAGAGTTCCAAACTTTTCAACTTGCGATCATAATATTTTTCATTATTGGTTTTTTTAAAGAAAAAATTTATTTGAAAGTTATAAACATTAAAGAATTATTTACTCTTTTTGATTCTGATGAGTATTTTATGATGGCTAAAAATTATTTATTTTCATTGTTTGTATCTCTGATATTAATTTTCCCTTGGTGGAAATCATTATTAGGATTTGTTGAAAGTAATGTTGAGAGCGGAGGCCTAATAGCTTGGGATTATAATCCTTTATTCCATCAAGTTACATTTTCAGATTTGGGATTCTTTATAATTCCAATAATATCCGGACTAATATTTGGAGCATATTTTATTGTCAAAAATAACAATAGAAAAATTGACCTCCTTTTTTCTTTCAGTGCCATATTTTTCTTTTTAAGTTTTATTATGTTCTTAGGTAACCACTTTCCTCAAGGAAGAGCACTATATACCTTGACAGTCATACCTTTGATTTTTATTTTTTATAATGTTTTAGAATTGTCCTTTTTACATAAAAGTAAAGTAAGTAAGATTATTACCTCAGTTATAATTTTTTTAATGTTGATGATGTCAGTTTTAATTTTTAGAATTCCGGATACGCTACCTAGCTCATCATTAGTTAATTCTCAAAGGATGAACGCATTTACCTGGATGAGTAATAATATTACAGAAGATAAAAAAACTTTAATTCTATATTGTGATGTTTGTACTCAAAAGGCAATATTTCTACTTTCAAAAGTTCCTTATCAAATTGTAGATCAAAAAGATTATATTCAAAATATTCAAAATATGACTTTAACAAGTTCTTTTCTTATTCAAGAATTCCCAATACATCATAAATTTGAAAAAGATAAAGAAACAGGTTTAATAAAGGCAGGTTATGTTCCAGATAAAGTTGATAAATCAATTTGTGAATAT
>JBFKKL010000199.1:0-1509 GCA_041631255.1 Candidatus Woesearchaeota archaeon
GATATCTATTCATAAAATTATTAATAAAACTAGTATTTATCAGAGGAACTTCTTGAGTTAAGATATATGAAGTTTCTGCTTTAGTGTCTCTCCATTTAAAACCATTAATTTTTAGTAAATTTCTCGAGAAAAGAATTTGGGAAGAATATATTGATCCTTGAAGAGAATACAGCATAACTAGATTTGGATTTGGAGTGTCTGATCCAAGATATAAATTCACTGCCCTAAGAGCTAAAAAAATCACATCATCAATTTGAGTTTTGATTATAGTTGGATCATCAACAGGATTTTTTGCATCCCTCTCAATAATTCTATCTTCTAAATTCAAAACTGCCGACATCCATTATTTTTAGAAAAAGAATTATATAAATTTATGGGATAAACAATCCCCATACTGCAACACTTAATCCAATTAATCCTAAAATCCAAATTAAAAGAAATACAAATAAAATTTGAAGTATCCAAGCTAAAAATGCTTTTATCCATTTTAATCTAAACATTTCTCTATATATCCATACAAGAACTAAAAGAAGAATTAACCCTAAATAAGGAACTCCTGCTAAAAGAAATGAAAGAACTGCTAAAGCAAGTCCTGTGAATATTGCTACAAGAAATGCCTTAAGCATTGAACTTCTTCCACCAAGTAAACTTACAGCTAAATGAAGTGGAAATGCTGATACTAAAAAAACTAAAATTAATGTTATTAAAGTTGTAAATAATTCTGCCATGTATATTGTTGTAAAATCTTATAGTATAAAAAACTAACTTAAAATTTGGCCTTGAGAACCAACTACACAGTTTTTTCCAAGATTCTTTCCGGCATAAAGATTTCTATCTGCATCTTTTAACACTTTTTCAATTTCTATTTGAGAACCTTTTTCATATAAAGCAACTCCTGCCGTTATTGTAATCATTCTATCTATATCTAAAATTTCAATTTCCCTTATTCTACAGAGCAAATTATAAACTCTTTGAAGAGCATTTTCTTCGGACTCTGTATCAAAAGCTACTACAAACTCATCCCCTCCAAATCTTGCTACAATATCCCTATCTTGTCTTCTAAAAAAACTCCTTGTAGACTCACTTATTCTTTTAAGAACCTCATCACCTGTTGGGTGTCCGTAGATATCGTTAATATCACTTTTGAAGTAATCTACATCGTATGAAACAATTGCAATGTAGTTGCAACTTTCTCTTCTATCCTCATTATCTTCTTCTTTGCCACTAATTTTATTCTTTAAAAGATTTTCAAATCCTTTTCTATTAGAAAGACCTGTTAAATGATCAATACCTGCCAACTCTTCAAGTTCAGCTATTTTTCTCTCATATATCTCAAACTGATACCTTGTTTCTGCCCTATTAAAAGGATCAGGATTTCTATCAAGAATACCTTCTAATCTACCTGAAAGCTTTAAGTTGGCTTCTTTCTCACCATTATCTAGAACCATAACATGGAGTAGTAACTTATTATTTATAAATCGTTCTTTTTTATTTACACTAAGTCAATAA
>JBFKKL010000200.1:0-1508 GCA_041631255.1 Candidatus Woesearchaeota archaeon
AGAACCTTGTGAAAACCAACAAATTCTCTCTTGTCCCATTCCCATGTCCAAAACTTTCAAATCTAGTTCTTTAAGTTCCTTAATGTCTTTTGCTTCACTCATATCATATTGCATGTAAACTTGATTCGCAAGTTCCAACCCGCGAGAAAATATTTCAAGTGAAGGGCCACAGTTTCCTCCACCAACCCAAGCATCTTCATGGACCGTAAGTTCAGAAATAGGGACTTTAACTTGATTTAAAACCCAATTAAAAAGTGTTGAAAAATATTTCCCTATATCATAATCTTTTGGCTCGACAAATGTGTGTTGACCTATCATCGTAAATCCTGTGTGGTGTCTTCCAGTAAATCCCACATTATCAATATCTGGAAACCTCAAGCAGATTTGCGGAATTGTCAGAGGATTAGCGGGTGGCGCAACTTCTCCTTTTACAACATATGGTTGAAATCCGACAATTGATGCAATGTTAAAATCTAAATCATCTCTCCAACGTGCAACTACAGGAAATCTTTGAATTGGAGTATAACCCTCTTTTTTCAGTGTTTTTGAAAAGCTTTCATATACTTCATGAAATTTAAAATTTGCTTTAGCAGGTGTCTCTCCAATAAATGAGTAACCACCCACACAATTAGTGTCTCCGCAAACTTCTCTTTTAACTGAAGACCAAAACTTTACAGAACATTTACTACAGGTTTGTCTTTCAAGTCCAAACCCTTCAAGTGTTTTAACGGGAAAGAATTTTTCAGGTTTTGAAGAAGCCTCTTCAATAATTTGTTTTTTGATAAGCTTTTCAGGTTTCATTAAAGAAAAATAGATTATAATTGTTTATAAAAGTTATGCGGGATTATTTAATTGCTCATATTTCTCAGGTTTACCAAAGATCATATTTTTAATGGGGTTAATAAATTGGTCAGTACTTGCCCAAATTAAAAAAAATGGCATCCCAGTATAGTAAAGTACTTTTCCTGAACCAACAGGTTTCTTGTCACTTTTTTTACCATATCTTAAAATGTTGTAAACAACTGGATAATCATCCATTGTAAAATCTTCATTTCTCTCTAAACTATAATCCTGAAGCATTCTATATCTTCTATATCCTTCTCCAAAGTATGCTCCGACACCTCCAAGAAGTCCTTTGTCTGAATCCTCCAAATCTCCTTTATGAGATAGAGTTTTTTCCAGTTGTCCTTTTTCATACTGTTCTCTAAATGTGCTAACAGCTTTAGTTTTCATAGTCCCTTTTGCTTTATCAACTGCTTCTTCTTTTACTAAGTTTTTAATTCCTCTTCCTAGCGCTCTAACTCCTCTTGCAGCTCTTCCTGCAGGAGTATATGAAATTATATCTTCAAGACTCATTTTGTTACTACTTAATGTAAGATTTTCCCGTTTATAAAAGTAATGTTTTTTAGCGTTTATTTATAAAGTTCTAACTATAGTTGAATGGAAATCTTTATAAAGTATTTTTGAGGGAAAAACAAAGATGAAGTACTTCAAAAACGTGATTTTAG
>JBFKKL010000201.1:0-1505 GCA_041631255.1 Candidatus Woesearchaeota archaeon
AAAGATTCTAAAGATATTGATGCTTATTTGGGAAGAATTTTAACTCTTGCATATTATTTAAATTGGGATTTAAAAAAAGTTTCAGGTGACATAGAAGGGGATTATTACATCTCAATCCCAGATTCTTTTATTACGCGTTTGAAGCAGAGATTTTCATTTGATAATTTGGTTGCACTTTATGAAAATCAAGATATTTTTATTTTTTTGAATAATAGGGGGAAACTAAACTGTGTTTTCAAAGAGAAAGATAATTTTACAAGAGAAGATGTTGAAACTAAAGTGGCTGTAGCATTAAAAAAAGTATTTTCACTTAAGAAAGTGGTATTAAAACAGTGATTTTTTCAAAGAAAAAAGAAATTGAATTTCCAAAAAGTGTTTTCGTAGGGGAAATAGAATATAGTATAAAAGTTGTTTTTATTCTAAAAAGAAACTCTTCTGTTGTTGTTAAGGGTAAGACTTTAGATTTTAGGTTATCAAGTAGGTTATCGCAAAAACAAGCTCAAAGTCATTTTGATGACCTTTTCAAAAAGATTGTAGTTAAATTACAAAGAAGTCCTGTAAAGAATCATGTTTCTTTTGAAGAAGTTTACATTAGAGGATATTTTGATTTTGGAGGAGTTAGATTTGTTTTTGAACAATGGGATAAATCACAAATTAGGTTAAAAGAAAATATATTTTATGTTCCTTTGGGAGTTGATTTGGAGAAACTTCAAAAAAAAATTATACTGATTTTATGTAAGGAGTATTTGTCAAAACTTGAGAGAGTAGTTTCTGGAGTGAATTTACAAACTTTTAGATTTGGGTATGGAAGTATTTCTTTGAAGTATGTAACTTCAAAATGGGGCCATTGTTCACATAAGAACGATTTATTATTTAATTTGAAGTTGTTTAATGCACCTTTTGAAGTTTTTGAATATGTTATAATTCATGAACTTGCACATATAAAACATAAAAACCATTCGTCAAAGTTTTGGAATGAAGTTCAAAGATTCTGTCCTTCGTATAAGGTTTTACGAAAATATTTAAAAGATAATTCTCCAGATGTTTTTCAATGAGGCATAGATTTAATCATAGTTATTTTTCATTTGAAGGGGAATCAAGCTATACTTATACTTATACTTTAATGATTATTTTAGTTTTGATGTATTTATTACAAGTGTTTTATTTGGGAGAATTTGCAAGAACTTTTTATTTACATACCACGGATTTAATCTTAGGAAATTACTTTACTGTATTTACTTCTTTATTTTTTCATGCTAATTTTTGGCATATCTTATCGAATCTTTTTGCATTATTTTTATTTGGAAGGTTTGTTGAGAAATATTTGGGAGCAGTAGGAGTTATTTGTGTATTTATATTTGGAGGAATTATTGCAAATATTATTTCTAGTTTGGTGGCTTATAGTTTTGGAGAAAATTTTTATAGTGTCGGTGCAAGTAGTGGAATTGCGGCTTTAATTATTTTATCTATACTCCTTGAACCTATAAGGTTACAGACAATATTGG
>JBFKKL010000202.1:0-1503 GCA_041631255.1 Candidatus Woesearchaeota archaeon
AGAAATATGGACTTTATACCAAAATATTTTTTCTTTTAACTCCATTCCAAACAAAAAAAGAAATAATGGATAATATTAAGTTTCTTGCGGAAAATAAATTAGATATTCGGGCAAACGTTTTAAGGGAAGACTATGAAGGAACATTTGGTAGTGGGGGCGAAAGAAAAACACCAACAAAAGAATTGAATAAATTAAAGTCATTAGCATACACAGCTGCTTGGTGGGGAACTAATTGTGACTTGAATATTTTTAATAGTGAAGATTTTGAAAATTATCTTAAAACAAATAATTGTAAAATTGTTCAATTATTTGAAAAAAAAGAAATAGATAAGTGGAGTGGTAAACTCAAAAAAATTAAAGTTGGGACACCAACATATACCTTTGAAGGTGATATGAAACAAAGTTACGGGTTTCAAACAAGTAGATGGTTAAAAGGACTTACTTATATGTTGGAAAAAAAATTTGATTCAGAAATTAAAATTTATTATGATGACTCAACTAAAAAAGTAGAATATTTCACCTGTAAAAAAAGTGGTTTTATTAAAAGAATAGCATCATAGGATTTATTATGGAAGTATTGAAGGAATATAAAGAAAAATCACTCAAGTCGTGGATGAAAGAACTCGATTTTTTTAAATCGAATGATTGGAAAGGAATTCAAGATTTTATCTATGAAAAAAGAAAAGAAGGTCGACCTATTTTACCCGGTAACTCCAATGTGTTTAATGCACTCAAATTAACTCCATTGGATAACGTAAAAGTTGTTATATTAGGACAAGATCCCTATCCTAATCGTAATCATGCACATGGTTTATCCTTTTCAGTACCCAGAGAATGTAAGGCAATTCCCAGATCATTACAAAATATTTTTAAGGAATATAAAAATGATTTGGGGTATGAAATACCTGATAATGGAAACCTTGAAGCATGGGCGTTAAATGGTGTATTGTTATTAAATACAGTTTTAACTGTTCAAGAAAAATTGTCTAATTCCCATAAAGATTTGGGGTGGGAAAAATTAACAACAGAAATTTTGAAAAAAATAGATGAAAAAACAGAGAATACTGTTTTCATCCTATGGGGTAATCAGGCACAAAAGTATGAATATTTGATTGACAAAACAAAACATCTCGTTATAAAATCTGCACATCCTAGTCCTCTTTCTGCTAATAGAGGTTTTTTTGGAAGTAAACCATTTTCCACTGCTTGTAGATATAGAGAAGCAAAAGGAAAGGAATCAATAGTCTGGAATCTTAATGAAAATCCATTACCGTTTTAATAAAGGAAAATAATGATAATAGTCGTTTCTGATTTACATTTCGGTGTAAAGAACTCAAATAAATCAATATACAAAGAACAAATTGAATTTTATGAAAAACAGTTTTTCCCCTATATCGAGGAACACAAACGAAAGATAGATGCAGTAATTATTCCGGGTGATATGTTTCACATAAGAAATCATGTTGATAACTTTATTTTACAGGGTGTAAAACTTGACTTTAT